>NZ_JBIAIU010000001.1:622071-849890 GCF_042871565.1 Streptomyces sp. NPDC005775
GGCCTCACCATACTCGCCTCCGGCGGATCGGGGGAGCGGCCGCCCGGGGGGGGGCCCACCGCCCCGGGGGGGGGGGGGGGGGCGGCGGGGGCCCCCCGGCCCCCCCCCCGGCCCCTCGCTGTCGCGGCACTGCCGCTAAGCGCCGCCGTCGCCGTCGGCGGCAGTCCGGTCCTCGTCGACCAGCGTGCCGTGGAAACCGCGGATGTGGACCTCGACCAGGTCCGCGGCCTCGTCGCCCCTGCCGATGCGCACCAGCCTCAGCATCTCGGCATGCTGACTGTTGAGCTGCGCCTGGGTGGCCGGCCAGTCATCCACCTCTTCGAGGGCCCGCAGGATGAGGGGCCGCACCGACTCCCGCACCGCCGCGGTCAGCGTCGAGGTGAGCGCGTTGCCCGAACTGCTGGCCACCTTGACGTGGAACCGGGTGTCGAGCTCGTTGAACTCCTGCGCCAGGATGCCCTGCTGCGACATTCGGTGGACCACCGCGCCCGCCTCGTCCAGATCCTCCTCGGAGGCGTACGTCGCGGCGGCGGCGAAGCTGGCACGCTCCAGGGCGACCCTGGCCTCCATGACGTCGTGCAGGCTGTAGCTGCCCAGGGCGAAGTGCAGGCGCAGCAGCCGCCCGAGGGCGTCGTCCGGGTTGCGCACGATGCGGGCTCCCGAGTCGGGCCCCCGGCCGGGCTGTGCGACCAGCACACCGATCGTCTCCAGCACCCGGAGCGCTTCCCGCAGGGCGGAACGGCTCACGCCGAAGACCGGGGCGAGCTCCCGCTCGGGCGGCAGCCGGTCCCCCGCCCTCAGCTTCCCGGCGAAGACCTGCTCCTCGATGCTCTGGAGCACCAGTTCATGCGTCCGCGCCTGCCGTACGGGCTGCCATTCGACGGGCATCCGCCACCCCCTGCCCCGGTCGGACCCGTTCCGCGCCGACCGCTCGTATCGAATCCCCGACTATGTCACACACGTCATGTGGTCGGACCAGAAGAGTGGGGCCGGGAACAGGGCGCCGCTTCCGCCCTCGTGCCAGGTCCAGCCATGGGCGGGAAGCAGCGGCTGGTGCGCCGGCTCACGTGGCGTCGACGGGCGTGCCCTGGTGGAAGTACATGCGCCAGCGCGATTCCGACCGCCGCCAGATCGAACTGCGTCGGACCCGGCGCCCGTTGCCCTCGGAGACAAAGGTCAGGTGGACGAGGTCCGGAGCCAGCAGCACTCCCGACATCCCGGTGGCGACACTCGGGGCGGGAGCGTTCGCGTCGACGGCGGAGGTGACGGCCAGGATCGACGTCCTGTCGTAGCGCCGCCCCGAAGCGCCGAACTCGACGAAATCCGGGTCGAGGAGTGCGGTCACCGCCTCGGGTGAGGCCCGTACACCCGGATCGAGCAGCCGCAGCTCCCCCTCGACGGCGGCCCGCACGGCCCGTTCCTCTTCGTCGGTTCCACTCATGCGCAGACCCTAGAACGCGACCACCGCGCGCGCACGGCCGTTTCCGTGCGTCAGGACAGAACCAGCAGGTCCATCCAGCTGACGGCCGGCCGGTCGGGCTCCTGGGAGGCGGCCTGCCGCAGCCGTCCCAGTCCGCGCTCGAACTCCTCGTCATCGATGCCCCGGAGTTTCGCGTCGGTGTCCCGCCGTATCCGATCGGCGAAGACGGCCAGGCTCGGCGCGCTCTCCTGCGGCACCGCGTGCAGCGCGACGCGCGAGAAGCCCGCGCCGGCGAACGCGGCGCAGGTCTCCTCCACGCTCGGGTAGCGGTCGACGATGCGCTCGACACCGGGGAAGAACCGCACCCGGAGGTCGCGCGCGCACCGGCCGGGGAAAGAGTTGCGGATGAGCACCGGGGCGCCCGGCTTGAGGACCCTGCGCAGTTCCCGCGCCGCTGCGGGAAGATCACCGATGTGATGGACGACCGAGCCCAGCCAGGCCGCGTCCGCGCAGTGGTCCGGCAACGGCAGCGCCTCGGCGCGACCGTCCAGCGGCTCGATGTCCGCGGTCCGCGGGATCAGCGCCCGCATCGCCGCGGCCGGCTCCACCGCCAGTACCCGCACACCGAACCACTCGGCGAACGCGGCGGCGAAGGCTCCGGTGCCCGCCCCGACGTCCACCACACTCGCCCCCGGCGCCAGGGCGACCTCGGCCGCCACCGCGGCCCGCCACGCGGTGAGTCCGTCGCGCGGTACCTCCCGGGCGAGGCGGTACTCCTCGGCGAACCGGCGCTCGGCGGCAGTCTCTTCCATGGGTTCTCTTCCTGCCGCGGCCGGCCGGCGGGTGCACGTCGCACTGCCCGCCCGCGGCGGATGCTAGCGAGCCGCCCACCAGTTGTCTAGACCAAGTGGCCGCTTGGCGGCCCGGGTCGGCGGTGGGCGGCGTGACCGCCGCGCTCCTCCCGCGAAGAGGACTGAGCGAAATGCTGAAGATATTGATCGCGGGAAGCCTCCCAAGCCCGCCCATGCCCCACATGTCGGACGGCCGGGACCTCTTCGGTTCATAGGATTCTCACGCAGCCCGGCTACGGTGGCTGCCGTGACGCAGACGAGCCCGCCCGGCTGGCATCCAGACCCCGGGTACACAGGATTTGGCCCCATCCAGGAACGCTGGTGGGACGGCACGCAGTGGACCGATCAGCTCCGGGTCCCGCCGGCCGCGCTCCGCAGCCGCCGCATACGCGTCGGCGCCGGTATCACCGCGGCCGTCGTGGTCCTCGCTGCCATCGGTGGCGGCGTGTACCTGCTGACGGACGATTCCGGCCCGACCGGGAACTCCGCGACGGCCCCCTCGGCCTCGCCGTCCCCGGCCCCCAGCCGTCAGCCCGGCGCCCCGGGCGGCAGCGGGGGCGGCGACGAGTCGCCCGGGCAGCAGCAGCCCCAGGCCGAGGACGGCTACGCGACGGACATGGCCAGCGGCATCAGCATCCCGGTCCCCGAGGGCTGGACCGGCGAGTCGGGCATGGGTGCCGGCGTGACCACGGGCACGTACGCGTGCCCCGGGGACAGCGGGGAGAAGTGCGTGCGCGGCGGGGTGTTCTCCGCACCGGCCGAGGCACTGAAGCTGAGCACCAGGACGGCGAAGGCGACGGCCGAGAAGGACATCGCGGCCAATGCCGAGGGGTCGTACGGCGAGAAGATCTACGGCGGCATCACCTCGCACGAGCAACTGAAGTCCGAAGCGGTCACGGTGGCCGGCCAACAGGGCTACCGGGTGCGCTGGAAGGTGGTCACGAAGAACGGTGACGACGGGTACGTCGAGTCGCTGGCGTTCCCCTCGCCGCATGCCGAGGACATGCTGATCGTCGTGCGCTCCGGCTTCGACATCAACCCCAAGGCACCGGGTCTGTCCGTGCTGGACGACATCACCAAGGGAATCAAGGCGGCCTCGGGCATGGGTTCCGGCCCGGGCACCAACGCGTAGGCCGTGTGCCGTACCCGGGCGGCCGGATGAGTACCCGGGCCGCCCGGACTGAGTACGCCGCCCGATCCCCCGCCGGTCCGCCGTTGCTGGAATGGGGGCATGGCTCCTGACGCACCACGCCGCCGCATGCAGCGGATGACCAGCACCGGCACCACCCTGGCCGTCACCCTGGCCCCGCTGGTGATCGGAGTCCTGCTGGCCCGCACCACCATGGCCGTGGACCCGCTGACGCAGGTGAACGCGCTGATCACCCGTACCGGTCACGGTCCGGGCGTCTCGCCCGCCGAGTGGCGCGGCTGTGGCAGGAGCGCGCTGCGTCGGTGCAGGACGTTGACGCCCCGGGCCCGGCTCGGGGCCCACCGCGCCACGAGCGCGGTCCGCGGTGTCACCCGGCCGGCCCGGTAGCACCGGCGGCCGCCCGTGAGGCCTTCGCGCCGCCGGGGGCGGAAAAACCGGTTCCCCCGCCGGTGCGCCGTTCCCTAGACTCGACACGCAATCGCGCGCCGGCAATCCGCCGCGGCGCGCGCACCGTGACCTTCGAGGGGAGACCTGCCGTGCGCTACCGCACCGCTGTCGTCGTTCCCCTGTCGCGGTACGAGGTGATCCTGGTGTCTACCTCCGCCCGGCGCCGGCTGCGCGGCCGGCCCCGGACCCCCGCGACGAACTCCTGAGCCCTGCCCGTCCTCTGACGGACCGTCCACGCATGGCGCCGCTGCGCGCGGCTCCGTGGACGACGAGGGCTCCGCGGCTGTCCCAGACAGCCGCTTCGTCCGGGCATCGCGCCGTCTTCTTCCGGATCACCCGAAAGGCCACGGACCGTGCGTACCGAACAGCACCGTCAACTCACCAGCGCACTCGACGCCGTTCGCAACCTGGGCATCCTCGCCCACGTCGACGCGGGCAAGACCACCGTCACCGAGCGGATCCTCTACGCCACCGGCACCACCCACAAGCGCGGCGAGGTGCACGACGGGACGACCATCACCGACTTCGACTCCCAGGAACGCGACCGGGGCATCACCATCTTCGCCGCGGCCGTGAGCTGCACCTGGGCGGGCCACCGGATCAACCTGATCGACACTCCGGGGCACGTCGACTTCGCCGACGAGGTCGAGCGTTCGCTGCGGGTGCTGGACGGCGCGATCGCCGTGTTCGACGCCGTCGCCGGTGTGGAGCCGCAGAGCGAGTCGGTATGGCGCCAGGCCGACCGGCACGCCGTGCCGCGCATCGCGTTCGTCAACAAGCTCGACCGGACCGGAGCCGACCTCGACACGGCGGTCACGTCGATCCGGGAGCGCTTGCACACGGTCCCGCTGGTGGTCCAGCTGCCGATCGGCCGTGAGGAAGGGTTCCGCGGGGTGGTGGACCTGCTCCGCATGCGCGCGCTCGTCTGGGCCGACGGCTGCGACACGTACGAGGAAGGTGATGTTCCCGCTGAGCTGCGGGACGAGGCGCGACGGCGCCGACGCCTGCTGGAGGAGACGGTGGCCGAGCTCCACCCGGCCGCGCTGGAGGAGTTCTGCGCACGGGCGGAGCTCTCCGGGCCGACCCTGTCCGGGGCCCTGCGTGATCTGACCCGTACCGGTGAGGGTGTCGTGGTGCTGTGCGGTTCGGCCTACCGCAACCGCGGTGTCGAGCCGCTGCTGGAGGCCGTCGTGGCGTATCTGCCCTCGCCGTCGGACGTGCCGCCGGTACGGGGCATGCTCGGCGACGCGGTGCAGGAGCGGGCCGCCGATCCGGCTGCGCCGTTCGCCGCGCTCGCGTTCAAGGTCAACGCGACCGCTACAGGCCGGCTGACCTATCTGCGGGTGTACTCGGGAACGATCGGGAAGGGGGAGACGGTGCTGGACGTCGGCGCGCGGCGCGGCGAACGCATCGGCCGCATCCTGCGGGTCCAGGCGGACCGCCATGTCGACGTCGACGCGGCGGTGGCCGGGGACATCGTCGCGGTCATCGGCCCCAAGGCCGTCCGCGCCGGGGCCACCCTGTGCGCACCGGACGCCCCGCTGGTCCTGGAGCCGCCGACGGTGGCCGATCCGGTCGTGTCCGTGTCGGTCGAGGCCCGTCGGAGCACTGACACGGAACGGCTGATGGCGGCGCTCGTACGGCTGGTCGAGGAGGACCCCTCGCTCGCGGTACGGACGGACTCCGAAACGGGTCAGACGCTGCTCTCGGGCATGGGCGAACTGCACCTGGAAGTGGCCGCGGAGAAGATCCGCCGCGCGCACGGGCTGGAGGTCCGGGTCGGCCGGCCGCAGGTCGCCTACCGGGAGACCGTCGCCCGCGGGGTGTCGGGTCTGGTGTACCGCCACGTGAAACAGGACGGCGGGGCCGGGCAGTTCGCCCATGTGGTCATCGACGTCGAGCCGTGGGAGGGCGAGGACGAGGGCCCCGGAGCGGTGGAGTTCGTGTTCCGCTCGGTCGTCGGCGGCGGACGGGTTCCGCCGGAGTACGTCCGGGCGGTCGAGGCCGGCTGCCGGGACGCCCTGGTGGAGGGTCCGATCGGCGGGCATCCGGTGACCGGGGTGCGGGTGACGCTGACCGATGGCGCCACCCATCCGAAGGACTCCTCGGAGATGGCGTTCCGTACGGCCGGACGGTTCGCGCTGCGTGAGGCGCTGCGCTCCAGTGAGATGGTGCTGCTGGAGCCGGTGGTGGAGCTCACGGCGACGGTGCCCGGCGAGGCCGTGGGCGGGGTGCTCGGCGACCTGGCCGCGCGACGCGGCCGGGTGTCCGGCTCCACCGCGCGGGCCGGTGCGGCGGTGATCACGGCGACCGTGCCGCTGGCCGAGCTGTTCGGTTACGCGACGCGGCTGCGCAGCCGGACGCAGGGCCGGGGCACGTTCACCACCCGGGCCACCGGCTACGCGCCGGCACCGGCATCGGTGTCCGGTTAGCGCCAGGGGCCGGTGCCACCCGTCAGCGGGTGGCACCGGCCCTGACGTCGTCGGGCAACTGCCGTTATGAGTGCACCGGCTCGGGGTAGGTCGGGTACTCCACCCCGGAGACGTGCTGTACGACCCGGATGACCTGGCAGGAGTAGCCGAACTCGTTGTCGTACCAGAGGTAGAGGATCGCGTTGTCACCGTCGACCTGGGTGGGACCCGCGTCGACGATGGAGGCGTGCCGTGAACCGATGAAGTCGCTCGACACCGCGTCGGGGGCGGTCGTGAAGTCGATCTGGCGCTTGAGGGGCGAGGTCAGCGACACGTCGCGCAGGTACTCGAGGACCTCGTCGCGCGTGGTCTCGCGGCCGAGCTTCAGGCTGAGGATGGCGATCGAGACATCCGGGACCGGCACCCGGATGGAGCTGCCCGTGATCGTCGCTTCGAGATCGGGGAGCGCCTTGGCGACGGCGGAGGCCGCACCGGTCTCGGTGATCACCATGTTGAGCGGCGCGGAGCGGCCGCGGCGGTCGGAGTTGTGGTAATTGTCCAGCAGGTTCTGGTCGTTGGTGAACGAGTGGATGGTCTCCACGTGCCCACGCAGGACGCCGTACTCGTCCGCCATCGCCTTGAGCGGCGGGACGATCGCGTTGGTGGTGCAGGAGGCGCAGGAGATGATCTGCTCGTCCGGCTTGATCATGTCGTGGTTGACCCCGTGCACGACGTTGAGGACGTCCCCCTTGCCCGGCGCGGTCAGGACGACCTTGTCGATGCCCGGACGCAGGTGGTTCGAGAGGCCCTCGCGGTCGCGCCACCTGCCGGTGTTGTCGATCAGGATGGCGTCGTTGATGCCGTACGCCGTGTAGTCGACCGACGTGGGGTCGTCGGAGTAGATCACCTGGATCTCGTTGCCGTTGGCGATGATCTTGTTGTTCGCCTCGTCGACGGTGATCGTGCCCTGGAACTGGCCGTGGATGGAGTCACGGCGCAGCAGCGAGGCGCGCTTCACGATGTCCTGGCCGGCACCCTTGCGGACGACGATGGCGCGCAGCCGCAGGCCGTTGCCGGACCCGGCCTTCTCGATGAGCAGCCGGGCCAGCAGGCGGCCGATGCGGCCGAAGCCGTACAGCACGACGTCGCGTGACTCACGGCGCTCGATCTTGTTGGCGCCCGTGGCACCGGCGACGGCGCCGGCGGTGAACTCCGCCTCGGAAAGACCGCGGTCATCGGCCTTGTACGTCGCGGCGAGCATGCCGATGTCGATCTGGGAGGGGCCGAGATCGAGCGTGGTGAGAGCCTGGAGGAACGGCAGGGTCTCGGTGACCGAGAGCTCCTCACCGTCGATCTGCCGGGCGAATCGGTGGGTCTTCAGGATGCTCACCACCGACTTGTTCACCAGGGAGCGGCTGTGCAGAAGGACGGTGACGTCCCTCTCGCGGTGCAGCTTCCCGATGATCGGGATCATCGACTCCGCGATCTCCTCGCGGTGCATCCAGTTGGTGAACGAGTCGTCATTGACAGTCACAGGTTTATCTTTCGAGCTAGGCGGCGCTCATATGGTAACCCGTCGCTCTTCTGATCATTCAAAGGGTGTCCGGCGACGGAAGAGCGGGGTGCACGCGCGGCAGCGACACGCGACGGCTCACCCGATCCCGAAGAGTGGACGGGCCCGCATCCGGCGGCTCCGGCACAGCGGCGCTCGCCATCGCGGCGAGCGCGGGTCGCCGTGCCGCTGCCGCGGGGCCGGAGCGCCGCCGGGCCCTTCGGCCCCTTCACTCAGTCCCGGGGCAGCAGGGAGCCCAGGGGGCCCAGGTCGAGGTTGAGGTCCTCCGGGCGTACCCCGTGCTGCTCGCAGAGTTCCTGCATGCGCTGATCGAGCATCATCAGGGTCGTGCCGATCTCATCCGTCTGGTCATCGGTCAGATCGCCCACGTCGATGCGGCGCAGGGCTTGTCGCTCCATCAACTGCCGGAGGAGCTCGACCACCGTGAGTACCAAGGTGACCAGGTCTCGGCCCATCTGCTCGGAGTCGAGGTCCACGCGTGAGGTGGTCACAGCGGCCCACTGTCCGCCCAGGGTGCGGGAACGCGCTCGTTGACCGACGACAGCAGCGCGTGCAGCGAGACGCGGACGAGCGGAACGTCGGCGATCGCGATGACCAGGTCACCACTCACGACGACGCCGGTCGCCAGGACCCGGTCCAGCAGATCGACCAGCGGCACTCCGATCGGGCCACTCAGGGCACCGGGGCTGTCCCACGGAACCGCTTCGTGTGTCACGGCCTACACCTCGCCCACGAAGGAGTAGGGCACCCAGGGGCCGGACACCTCGATCTCCGCGCCGGTGCGTTCCCGCAAACCGGCTGCCAGCAGGGTCAGTTCGGCGGCACGGTGCTCAGCGACCAGATAGGTCGCGTTCAGTACCTGAACCCGGTGGTCGCCGGCGGCTCCGTTGTCGTGCGGGCGGAGCCGGCGCGAGGCCGCGGCGATGCGGCTCACGTCCGCGTCGACGGCGTCCGCGACGCGCACGGAGTCCGCCTGCCGCTGCTCCCGCCGCGCCTGCAGGTCCCGCTTGCGTTCCAGATACGCCCGACCCGCTCCGGGAGCCGGGCGCGTCCGGGATCCCGGAGCCTCCGCCGGCTCCTGCTCAGCGCGCCGGACCGGGCTCTGCGCGACGGGCGCGTAGACCTTGACGCCCCATTCGGCGTGGTGCGCGATGCGCCGCAGCGCCGTTCGGAAACGCGTCGACTCGTTGGCCAGCGCGAGTCGGGCCCGCTCCTCGTCGTTGTACAACGTGGCCAGCGGCAGCGGCACCGTGGGGAAGCGGGCGGCGACTGCCGAGACGACCTCGTGGTGGGCACGCGCGTAGCGTTCGAGTTCGCGCGCGTCGGTCAGCCTCTCCTGCCAGACCTCGTCGGTGAAGTCTGCCGCCCGAACGGTCTGAACGATCACCGTGAGCGAGCCGATGGGGAGCGAGCGAACGGGCTCGTCCCCGGTGACTCCCGTCAGGCCGTCCAGCGACGGTTCCCCGTCCGCGTGGCAGACCGCGTACACGTAGACGGCGTTCGTGCCCGAACCCGCTCCGCTCTGCTCCGTCATCAGTGACTGACGCTCCTCTTCCTGGATCATCCCGAGTCCGACGACGTCTCTTCGGAACGGGACTCGAGTTCTTCCAACCGTGCCCGCAGCTCACGGTTCTCGTCCTTGAGCGCGTTCCTCGCGGCGTGGGAACTGAGCGCCGGGTCGGTCTCCCACCAGTCGATTCCGGCCTTCTTGGCGGTGTCCACCGAGGCGACGAAGAGCCGCAGACGGATGGTGAGGAGCTCGATGTCGAGGAGATCGATCTTGATGTCCCCGGCGATCACGATGCCCTTGTCGAGGACGCGCTCGAGGATGTCCGCGAGGTTGGTGTTCTGCGGCCCGGCGACGGGGTACGCGGCATCCTGCCGGAAATCGAGATCAGTCACTGAGCGCCTCTCCGCGAACGCCGCTTTGCGGGCGCGGCCCGCCCTTTGCGCGGCGGCTCGTCCTCTTCTTCCTCGTCGTCCTCGTATTCGTCCTCGTCCTCGTCGCCCTCGTCCCCGTCGTCCTCGTCCCCGTCGTCCTCGTCGTACTCTTCCTCTTCCGCGTCCTCGTCGTCTCCTTCCTCACCGTCCTCTTCGTCCTCGTCGTCCCACTCGTCCTGGTCCTCGTCCTCGCCTTCGTCCCCCTCCTGGCCTTCCTCGTTCTCGGCTTCTTCGTCTTCCATGGCGTCTTCGTGGGACACGACGACTTCTCCGTCGCGGATTTCGCCACGCCACCCTTCCGGCTCTTCCTCGGTGAGCGTGACGTACCGCTGGAAGTGCTTGAAGTCGAGCCGGACCCGGCGGCCTTGCGCACGCCAGAGGTTGCCCGTCTTCTCGAAGAAGCCGGACGGGTAGTACTCCATGACCAGGACGATGCGCGTGAGCGAGGGCGCGAGTTCATGGAAGCTCACCGCGCCGCGCGTCGTTCCCTTGGCACCCTCGGACGTCCAGACGATGCGTTCGTCCGGGATCTGCTCCTGGACCGTCGCCTTGAAGCTGCGGGCGGACGGACCCACCTTGACCTTCCAGTTGCTGGACATCTCTTCGTCCATCGAGACGTCCTGCACACCCTTGGCGAAACTGCTGAACTTGTCGTACTGGGTCCAGTAGTCGTAGGCGTCGCGCAGCGGCACTCCCACATCGAGTACCTCGATGATGTTCATGAGCTTGCCGCCGCCTGCCTTGCCCTTGCCCTTGCCGCCGCCTCCGAAGGCCTCCTTGGCCTTGTCCACGACGTTGTCCTTGACGCCCTTGGCCTTCTCCGAAACGAATGCCTTCACCGGCGAGTCACCTTGGAGGATGCGAGAGCCGATGGCAGGCAAGGAGCCGCCGTTCTCCGCCGCGTCGTTCAACTGGTCGGTGACGCCGGTCAGTTTGTCCCCGGCCTTCTCAGCCAGCTTCTCCACCTGCGCGCTGAGGAAGCTGGAC
Source organism: Streptomyces sp. NPDC005775 (assembly GCF_042871565.1). NCBI lineage: Bacteria > Bacillati > Actinomycetota > Actinomycetes > Kitasatosporales > Streptomycetaceae > Streptomyces > Streptomyces sp. NPDC005775. The sequence goes on from NZ_JBIAIU010000001.1 coordinate 632,852, forward strand.
ACCTCACCACGGAGCTTGTCCATTCCGGACTCTTCCGTCTCCTGTGACTCGTCCGCTCCGGAATCTGCCTCTTCATTCCTGGTCATGATTCGCTACCTCCGACCGCTGCTGCGCTTGGATGCGGTCCGCTTCGACGCCGACTTGCCTGTTGCCGTCTTCTTGGCAGCCGCCTTCTTGGCCGGCGCGGTCTTCTTGGATGCGGTTTTCTTCGCCGGCGCGGACTTCTTGGCTGCGGTCTTCTTCGCCGAGCCGGACTTCTTCGCCGCGGCCTTCTTGGCCGGCGCGGACTTCTTGGCAGCCGCCTTCTTCGCCGGTGGGGCCTTCTTGGCTGCGGTCTTCTTCGCCGAGCCGGACTTCTTCGCCGCAGCCTTCTTGGCCGGCGCGGACTTCTTCGCGCCACCGTCGCCGCCGGACGGCTTGCTGCCCCTGTCACTCTTGGCGCTGCCCGACGCCGTCCGTCGGGAGGAACGCTTCTTGGGCTGACGCTCTTCGGGCTCTTCTTCGGGCTCTTCGGGCTCTTCTTCAGGCTCTTCTTCAGGCTCCTCTTCAGGCTCCTCTTCGTCCTCGCCCTCGTACTCGCCCTCGTCCTCGGGTTCCTCGTCCTCGTAGTCGCCCTCGTCCTCGGGTTCCTCTTCGCCCTCGTCCTCGTCCTCGTACTCCTCGCCTTCCTCGTCCAGCGGCGCTTCGTCCTCGTTCGCGTCGCCTTCCTCGCCCTCGCCCTCGTCCTCGTCCTCGTCGTCCGGCGACTCGAGAAGGCGGGCCGTGCGCTCGCTGATCGAACCGGCCAGCGTGCTCATGCTGCGGTTGGCGGCGGCGGTCAGGGCCTTGCGGCCCGCGTCAAGCACCTCACCGCGGAGCTGTTCCTGCAGATCGGCGACCTGGGGGACCTCGCCAAGACGGCGCATGCCTTCCGCGGCGAGCTGACGCGGCTCGAGGCCGAATCGGCGGCCGGCCAGATAGGTGGCGACGCTGAGAGCCACGCGCCCCTTCTTGGTCCGGCCCAGTACATAGCCCCCCACTACTGCTACCGCGAGGGTCACCTTCGTCTGGTCTTCCATGAGCACGTCACCTTCGATCGATCTGCGCCGGGCTGATCCGCGCGGCGTGCAGCCGCTCCAGCAGCCGCTCCTCTTCACGTTCGAACTCCTCCGGAGTGATGTCTCCGGATTCGAGCTCCTGGTTGAGCACGGCCAACTGCGCGCGCAGCACGGCGGGATCGTGCAGTTCGCGCTCGGCAGCGTCGTTGAGCTTCTCCGCCACCCAGACCACCCCGCGCACAGGCGCGATCGGAAGGGTGAGCAAGCCGGTGATCAGTCCCACGTCAGCCCCCGCCCACGGGTACGGGCCGGGCATCGGACGAGACGAAGCTGTAGCAGGGGAGCGGGCCGGCGAGCCGGATCTCCGCGTGCTCCCGGTGTTCCCGGGCAAAGTTCTGGGCCCGGGAAAGGAAGGCGTCGCTCTCGGTGCGGTCGACGAGGAACGACAGGTTCAGCGCGCATCCGGAAACCGTGGGGCCCGAGGCCACCGCGCGGGCCCGGGGCGCGAGTTCGCGCTGGATGTGCTGCCCTGCTGCGGCCGCCCGCCGGGTGAGAGCGCCGGCGATGGCTTCGCCCAGCCGCAGACTGGCTTCGTAGCCCGGGTTTCGCCTCGCGGCTTCACGGAGTTGCCGCACCTTCTTCTCCTCGGCGACAAGGGCCGCCAGCGCGTTCTGCGCCGGCAGAGCCTTGACGTTGATCTCGACGCGGCCCGCAAGCCTGTCCAGGGTGGCGGCATGCCCGGATTCGTCGGCGGCCAGTTGCGCGAGGACCGTCTGCTCGTCCGGGGCGACCATGCCGAACCTCATCGGAACTACGGGTCCTCCGTCGGCCAGGCGCATCAACAGCTCCTGGTGCGCCAGCAGATCGCGTCGGCGCGCGCGGAGCTGGGGCGGCGCGTCACTGATGACCACGTCGAGCCGGCCCTGGCTGATGGTCCTGAGGACCGCGGGAGGTGATCCCACGCCGCCGAGATCCCCCGGAAGCGGAGTTCCCGCCCGCACGATCGCGTAGACGTAGATGCCGTCGGCTGCCACGCTCATGCCTCCGCGCGCCGTCGTCGGTTCTCGCTGCGCGCGGGAGCGCGTCGCTTCTTCGGCCGTTCGGGCTGCTCGTCCTCGTCATCGGACGTGTCGCCGCCACTGCCCACCGCCTTGCGGACGGTGTCCCCCACCGTCTCGGCCGCGTTGCGCACCTTGCGCTTGCCCACGCTCTTGGCCACACCGCCACCGAGCAGCTCGGGAATGGTGGTGCTGCCGGAGTCACGCTCCAGGTCGAGCCGGTTGCACGCCTCCGCGAACCGCAGATACGTATCCACGCTGGCGACGACGATGCGCGCATCGATCTTGAGGATTTCGATCCCGACCAGCGAGACCCTGATGAACACGTCGATGACCATGCCGCGGTCGAGGATGAGCTCCAGCACGTCGTACAACGTGCCGGCGCGGGGCGGGCAGGCCACTACTTCGTCCGAGTAGGTGGTGGCGGTCATGAAACGTCCTTCCAGCAGAGCGGAAGCTCGGCTCACTCGTCGGCTGCGCCGCGGCGGTAGCGCCGGACCCTGCGGTACTCCAGGAGTTCACCGGCTTGGTCAAGCTGCACCTCGTAGGAGGCGAGGAGGCTGGTGGTGTCCGGAATCCGCGGCACTTCGAGGACGTCCACCACCACGCACCAGCCGTCGTCCTCGCGCCGGACAGCGGACACGCCTTCTGTCGGGTGTCCGATCAGCCCTTCAAGGCTTTCGCAGGCAGCACGGGCCGCGTGCTCGGGCCCCCGCGCGGATCGGGCACGGTGTGCGGTCGCCGTCTTCGAGCTTCCGGCATGAGTGCGACGTTGTTCTGCCATGAAGCCAGTTTCGCCAGCCCTGTCGGCTGCGCATCTTGAGCGATGCCATCGGAGCGTGTGGCGGACGTCCGGCAGAGCCTGGAGATGTCGGAGCGAGGCGCGGACGCGCACCCGCTGGATCAGGGGCCCGGGAATGACCGAGGGCCGGTGTCGGATTCCTCCGACACCGGCCCTGATCTGCGACTGTCTCCAGTCGGGACGACAGGATTTGAACCTGCGACCCCTTGACCCCCAGTCAAGTGCGCTACCAAGCTGCGCCACGTCCCGCTGCCCGTCTGACCTGGGGTTTCCCCCTGGCTGAACGCGCATGAGAACAATACCGCACTTCAACCGGTGGTCACGAACACCTTTCGTCGCTTGACCTCAACCGTGCTTGATGTTGAACGCTGAGCGGCATGACGAACACGACTGCCGCACCGCCGTCCGCCTACCTCGGCCTGCCCCGGCTGATGAGCCTGATGACCGGCGACGAGAAGCACGGCCCCGCCGCCACCTCGACCCTGGACGCCCTGTGGGTGCTGTACGACCGGGTACTGCGGGTGACGCCGCATACCGCCGACGCGCCGGACCGGGACCGCTTCCTCCTGTCGAAGGGGCACGGGCCGATGGCGTACTACGCGGTCCTCGCCGCACACGGGTTCTTCGACGAGGAGTTGCTGGCTGGCTTCGGGACGTACGACTCGCCCCTCGGCCACCACCCCGACCGGCTGCTGGTGCCCGGCGCCGAGATCGGCAGCGGGTCACTGGGGCACGGGCTGCCGCTCGCCGTGGGGAGCGTGCTGGGGTTGCGGGCCCAAGGGCTGACCGGACCGCGGGTGTGGGTCCTGACCGGCGATGCCGAACTGGACGAGGGCAGCAACCACGAGGCGATCGCCTACGCCGGCCCGGCCGGCTTGGAGCAGCTGCACACCGTGGTGATCGACAACGCCTCGGCGACGTACGGACGCCCCGGAGGGATCGCGGAGCGGTTCGCGACCGCGGGCTGGTCGGTCGCGTCCGTGGACGGGCGGGACCACGAGGCGCTCTACGCGGCCTTCACCGCACCGCACCCCGGGCAGCCGCGGGCCGTCGTCGCCCGGGTCGCTCCCAAGCGCTGAGCCCTGTCGCCTCGCCGAGAACCGGCGAATCCCACAACCGAAGAAGAGGAACCCATGGACACGATGCGTGACCGTTTCATCGCCACCACCACGCGGCTGCTGGACGAGCATCCCCGACTGGCGCTCGTACTCGCCGAGATCAGCCGTGACGGATTCGGCCGGGCCGAGCGGGACCATCCCGACCGGGTCGTGAACGTCGGTATCCGCGAACAGCTGCTCGTCGGGGCAGGGGCCGGTATGGCGCTCACCGGAATGCGGCCGATCGTGCACACCTTCGCGAGCTTCCTGGTGGAGCGGCCGTTCGAGCAGGTAAAGCTGGACTTCGGCCACCAGGGGGTCGGAGGGGTGCTGGTGAGCGCCGGAGCCTCGTACGACTGGCCCGCCGGCGGGTTCACCCACACGGCACCCGGGGACGTGGCTCTCATGGACACCCTGGACGGCTGGACCGTGCACGTGCCCGGCCATCCCGACGAGGCCGAGACGCTCCTGCGGGAGGCCGCCGCCGGGGACGACAGGGTCTACGTACGCCTGTCGCTGCAGTCGAACGAGCGGGCCCGCCCCGCCGGCGGGGCGCGCGGGTTCACACCGGTGCGCGAGGGAACGGGCGGGGTGGTGATCGCCGTCGGACCGATGCTCGACAACGTCCTGGCCGCGACGGAAGGACTCGATCTGACGGTGTTGTACGCGACCACCGTGCGGCCGTTCGATGGCGCCGGACTCCGCCGGGCGGTCGGTGACCGGGCCACCGCCGATGTCGTGATCGTGGAGCCGTATCTGGCGGGCACCTCGACGGCGGCCGCCAACGACGCACTCACCGCGGTCCCCCATCGCGTCCTGGGGCTCGGCGTGGCCCGCCAGGAGCTGCGACGTTACGGGCGGATGGAGGAGCACCTCGCGGCGCACGGCCTGGATCCGCACGGCCTGCGGGACCGGATCGGCGGTTTCCTGGGCGGGTGAGCCGGCCGGGTCGGCAGACACGTCACGACGCCGCGAGGAGTTCCCCGTACCACGCGAGCGTCTCGTCGACCGTGGTCGCAAGGGGGCTGGGGATCAGCCCGTACGCCTTCTCGATGGCCGTGGAGTCGACGATCTGGGCTTCCGTGTGCTGGTAGAACATCTCCGCGTACTCGGCCATGAACACGTCGTCGAACGGGCCGAACGGGCGCGGCTGCGCCACGACGGTCAGTTTCAGGGCGCGTCCCACGCGCTCCTCCACCATGGTCAGGATCTGCCGGGTGGTGAGCGCCGGGGCCGTGGGCAGGTGCCAGACCCTGCCGTCCCCGTCCGGGTTCTCGCCCAGCGTCGCGAGCCCGGCGGCGACATCGCCGATGTACGTGTAGCTGTGCGGCAGGTCGATGTCACCGAACGCCGGGACCTCTCCCCCGGTCAGCGCGGCCGGGAACACCGCCGCGCCCAGGGTGGAGTTGAGGACCCCCGGCCCGACGAAGTCGGCCGACCGGCCCAGCACGACGGGCAGCCGGCCGTCCGCGTGGGCGGCGAGGTATCGGGTGTCCAGCTCGGCACGCATCCTGCCCTTGCGCGTGGTCGCGTTCCAGGGGGTGTCCTCGGTCATCACCACACCGTGCGTCTCGCCGTACGGATAGAGCGTGTCGAGGACGACGAGGCGGGCACCCGCCGCTTCGGCGGCAGCCATGACGGCTTGCTGGATGCGCGGCATGACCTCGACCTGGAGGTGATAGGCGACGTTCACGCAGTGGTACACGACGGCCGCCCCTTCGACAGCCGCCCGGGCACCCCCGGCGGTCGCCACGTCGGCGGCGAACCGGTCGACACCCGCCGGGGCCGCTCCCCGGCCCGAGCGGTCGACGAGCCGCACGGGGTGGCCGCGGCGGGCCAGTTCCGCGGCGAGTGCGGTACCGGCGGGGCCGGCGCCGAGAACCACGTGGAGGTCATGCGTTGCGGTCATGGGGGTGCTCCTGAGTCCTGATCCCGGAGGAGCGCTACCGCCCCTCACTTCTGTTAGAGACAGTAACTCTCGCTACGATGCATCGCAACCCTGACTGTTAGACTCCGTAACTGAAGTGAGCTTGCCTAGCGAAAGGGGACCGGGATGGCCGAGGCACAGCAGGGGCCGCGGGCCCGGTACCGGGAGCAGACCCGGGCCGAGATCAAGGACGCGGCGCTGCGGCAGCTCGCCGACGGCGGTGTGGCGGCCCTCGCCCTCACCCGGATCGCCAAGGACATGGGCCTGTCAGGACCGGCGCTCTACCGCTATTTCGCCAGTCGCGACGATCTGCTGAATGCCCTGATCAGGGACGCGTACGACGACGCGGCGACCGCGATGGGCGTGGCGGCGGCGCGTTCGGAGGCCGCCGCTCACGGCCCGCGCGAGCGACTGCGCGCGCTGGCCGCGGCGTACCGGAGCTGGGCGGTCGGCGAACCGCACCGCTATCTGCTGATCCAGGGCTCACCGGTGCCGGGGTACGTGGCACCCGCCGACACGCTGGAGCGCGCCCGCGCCGTGCTCGGGCCGTTCCTGCCGGTGTTCGCGGGCGGGGTGCCGGGCGCGGGCGTGGCCCCGGTGGTGGCGCAGATGGCCGCCTGGCTGGGGTCGGACGCCGGCGTGGGCGACTGGGTCACCGCATACGCGACGGACACCGCCGGTGACCCGGCGGCCAAGGCCCGCGCGCTGGCCGGCGCGGTGCTCGCGTGGTCGCAGCTGCACGGATCGGTGGGCCTGGAAGTGGCGGGTCAGTTCGCGGGGATGGGCCACGAGGGCGACACCCTCCTCGCCGCCCAGACCGACATGCTGGCGGACGCGTTCGCGCTGGCGTGAGGGCCTCGCGCTGGCGGGAGGGCCATAGGGAGACGGGGGCGCCGGACGGGGTCGAGGCCCGGCGTCCGGCGCTCAGGTTCCGAGGATGTTCTCCTCCCGCTGGTGGATGTGCCCGACGAGCTCCTGCGCCAGGGCCTTGATCGTGTCGAGTCCCGCCCGCCCCCACGGGCGGGGCACGATGTCGACGGCGCAGACGGCCCCCAGGGCGATGCCCGTGCGGTCGATGAGCGGCGCCCCGAGGTAGGAGCGGATGCCTATGTCGTCGACGACCGGATTCCCGGCGAAGCGCGGGTAGTCGCACACGTCCTCCAGGACCAGCGCCTTGCGCCGGACGACGACATGCGGGCAGAAGCCGTGATCGAGGGCCACATAGCGGCCTCTGCGGCCGCTGCCCGCCGCCACGGCCCCCAGGTCGGAGCCTTTCCAGGTGCCCGCCGGGGTGTGCAGCCCGGCGAAGAACTGGCGGTTCCCGTCGATGAAATTGACCATCGAGAACGGCACCCCGGTCACTTCGGCCACCCGGTCGGCGAAGGCGTCGAAGTTGTCGAACGAGGCGTCGTCCCGCTCCCCCAGGCCGAGGCTGCGCAGCCGCTGGGTCCGGACCCGGGCGTCGCTGTCGACGGGCGTCAGCAGCAGGCGTCCGAGAGCGTGCGGGGTGGTCACGGATGGACTCCGTAGCTTCCGTGGCCGGTCAACGGGACCGGTTCGGCGGTGGCGTTGATGAGGTGCTGGACGAGGGTGACCAGCGCGCCGGTGCCGGAACTCGCGATGCGTGCGTCGCACAGGACGACCGGAACCGCCGGGGCCAGGTCGAGGGCTGTCCGCACCTCCTCGGGGCCGTAACGGAACGCGCCGTCGAACTCGTTGACCGCGACGATGAATCCGATGCCGCGCCGTTCGAAGAAGTCGACGGCCGCGAAGCACTCCTCCAGTCTCCGGGTGTCGGCGATCACGACCGCTCCGAGCGCGCCCTGGGAGAGTTCGTCCCACATGAACCAGAAGCGCTCCTGTCCGGGCGTGCCGAACAGATAGAGCACGTGCTGCTCGTCCAGCGTGATGCGGCCGAAGTCCATGGCCACGGTGGTGGAGGTCTTGGACTCGATGCCTTCGAGGCTGTCCGTGGCCGCGCTGACCTGGGTGAGCAGCTCCTCCGTACTCAGGGGCGCGATCTCGCTGACCGCGCCGACGAATGTCGTCTTGCCGACGCCGAAACCGCCCGCCACCAGCACCTTGAGCGCGACGGGGAAACCCTCGGAAGGGCCGGGGTCGTCCCCGTAGCCGGACGTGCCGGTGTCGTCCCCGTAGCCGCTCCCGTACCCGGCGTGGCCCGGCGGGTCCGCGTACCCGCCGCTGTCCGCGTGGTCCGGGTACCCGCCGCCCGGGGCATCCGCGTAGCCGACGTGTCCGGGGCCTGCGGTCCCCGCGTAGGGGGCGGAGCCGTCGAAGCCGTCAGAGCTGTCGTCGTAAGCCATCGAGCACTGCCTCCAGCAGGGATCGGTCGGTGGGCATGTCATGGAAGGCGGGCGGGTGCGCGGTGACGGCGCCGCAGTCGACCAGGTCCGAGAGCAGGACCTTGGTGACGACCGCGGGCAGCCGCAGGTGTGCGGCGATCTCGGCCACCGAGGTGGGTCCGCCGCACAGCCCGAGCGCCACGGAGTGCTCGGGGCCCAGGTGCGTCTGCGGGACGGCACCGGTGGCCATCACCAGGGAGAGCAGATCGAGCACGGTCGTGGGACGGGTACGGCCGTTGCTCACGGTGTAGGGGCGGATGAGGCGGCCTGCCGCATCGTCGAGCAACGGCCCGTCCTGCGTGGCCGGCATGATCACAGCCCCGAGGCGCCCGGCACCCCGGCCGTTTGTCTCGTCGGCGTCATCAGGTAGGGCCGGACGCTCTTGACCAGCATCGTCATCTCATAACCCAGCACGGCGGCGTCGGCGTTCCGCCCGGCGAGTACGGCCAGGCAGGTGCCGGAGCCGGCGGTGGCGACGAAGAGGAGCGTCGAGTCGAGCTCCACCACCACCTGGCGGACCTCTCCGTTGTCCCCGAACCGGGCCCCCGCGCTCCGGCCGAGCGAGTACAGGCCGGCGGCCAGCGCGGCCATGTGGTCGGCGCTGTCGGCGTCCATGCCGTGGAGGGATTTCACCAGCCCGTCGGCGGAGAGCAGGACCGCGCTGCGCGTGTACGGCACGCGCTGGACCAGCCCGCTCAGCAGCCAGTCGAGGTCCGAGACCTGACCGGATGGCATGTCGGTCGCCATGGTGCATCTACTCCTTGGTGGTGTTCGTGTTCGCTTCGAGTGGGTCTTGGTCGCCGTGGTACGAGCCGGCTCCGAGCAGTTCCACGGGAGCGGCCCCGCGGACCGGCAGCGGCTCCAGCGGCGCCCGGCCCGGCGCGGGCGCGTCCCGGCCGTTCCTCATGTCCTTCGGCCCGTCGGGGTCCGTTGCGGCCTCGGCCTCCGACGAGGTCTCGGCCTCGGACTCCTCACGTGCCTCGGCGAGATCGATGCCCCGCCGGAAGGCCGCCACCAGGCCCGGGTCGTGCAGGGTGAGCTCCTCCTCGGCGCGCGGTGCGGGAGCCTCCCTGAGCTGCGGGACCAGGCTTTCCTGGTTGGCCCGCTTGGGGAGTTGGGGCCGGCCCATCGTGCCGCGCACGGCCCCGGCCCCGGTACCGGTCCCGGTCTCCTGAGGGAGCGCGGGGATCGCGTCGCCCGCGGACCGGATGCCGGGGACGGCGTCGGCAGGCGCGGGCCGGTCGAGCCGTTCGGCGCGCAGCGGGAGCGGGGGCCCCTCGCCCCGACGCGGCGTCTGCTGCGGTCCCTGGTGCATCCGCAACTGCTGTTGCTGCTGCTGCGGTACATAGGGGCGTCGCTCCGGCTCGGGAGCGGTCGCCGGTTCGGGGGCCGGACTGTGACGTGCCGCGGTGTCGGCCGGGGGCGGCGGGCGGTGCACGGGACCGAGAGGTGGGGCCGGCGCGCCGGTGGTCTCGCCGGACACGTCCTCGTCGGCACCGAGCAGGGACTGAGGGAGGACGAGCACGGCCTGGGTGCCGCCGTAGATGTTGCTCTGGAGTCGTACCGCGATGCCGTGCCTGCGGGCCAGCGACGCCACGACGAACAGCCCGATCCGGCCGTCCTGGAGCAGCCGGGCGACATTGACCTGGTCGGGGTCGGCCAGCAGGGCGTTCATCCGCCTCTGCTCGTCGCCCGGCATGCCGAGACCGCGGTCCTCCACCTCCAGGGCGAGGCCCGCGGTGACGCGCTGGGCGCGGAGCAGGACCTGGGTCTGCGGGGCGGAGAACACGGTGGCGTTCTCCACGAGTTCGGCCAGCAGGTGGATCACGTCGGCCACGGCGTGCCCGCGGAGCGTCCCGTCGATCGGCGGGACGAGTTTGACCCGCGGGTACTGCTCGACCTCGGCGATCGCCGAGCGCAGCACCTCCGTCATGGTGACCGGGTTGCTCCACTGCCGCCGGGAGACGGCGCCGCCGAGGACGGCGAGGTTCTCGGCGTGCCGGCGGATGCGCGTGGCCAGGTGGTCCACGTGGAAGAGCCCCTTAAGCAGATCGGGGTCCTCGACCTGGTGCTCGAGCTCGTCGAGCAGTTGGATCTCGCGGTGCACGAGCGACTGCAGGCGGCGGGCGAGATTGACGAACACCTCGACCTTCTGGTCCTCGCCGGTGTGCTCGGACAGCCGGAACGCCTGGACCACGGCGGTCACGGCACCTTCCTGCTGACGTCCGAGCTCCTGCGCGAGCAGCTCGAAGGCGTCACTGCCCGGAACGGCCGGCTGCGGGGGGCGCCTGGCGGGCACGGGTTCACCGTTGCGGAGCTGTTCCACCACCCGGTGCAGATCGGCCTGGCCCTGCGCGCTGACCCGGCGCAGCGCCAGGCAGCGGCCGAGGACGGTGGTGGCGACCCGGTTGGCGGCCAGGAAGGCGGCGACCATCGCGGCGACCGCCAGGGCGCCCGCGGCGCCGAGCGCCGTCCAGAGCTCCCTGGAGGGCCGGGCTCCGCCGGAGCGGGCGGTGAAGATGACGGCCGCGGTGCCGGCCAGCGCGACGGCGACGGCCGGCAGCACCGCGGTGCGCAGGAGTTGGGGGCGTATGCGCGCCTCGGGAGACGGCCGGGCAGCGCGCGGCCTGGCCGCGGCCGAGTGGGAACGGGGACCCGGTCGGCCGTGCCGCCCGCCCTCTCGTCGTTCCGGTCGCGCGTCGGGTGCGCGAAGTTGAGACATCAGCGTCCTCGGTACGTGGGGCCCCAGGAATCGGCATCCATGTGGTGGCACCTACGGTGGTCGGTCGTTCTCGGGTCATCGGCCGGGCAGGCTCGGAGAATATGAGCCCACCGTTGATCACCGAGCACACACGGTAGTCGCCCTGGGCGAGGGTGCGACGGGCAGTTGTGGAACTTGCCCGCCATCCGTCCCGCTCTGGTATGACCTCTCGCACGAGCGACCGATTTCGCCGGACGAATGCCCGGCCGACCGGCACCCGATCGGCGGTACCGCGACGCCTGGAGGCGGTACCACCCGCAGATGCGGCAAGCCCCCTCGACCGCCGTCGAGGGGGCTTGCCGGGTGTAGGCAGCAAGGGCGCGTGGAGAACGTGCAACCGCCGCCCGGAGAGCGGGCCCCGCAGCCGGTGCGTGCGATCGCGAGGCACGCGAATGGGCGCGGGGCGGGCGGGACTTCCAGGACACGCCTACGCCGAGTAGCCCTTCGGCGGAATCAGCGTGGCGAGCTGGTCGAAGGAGATCCAGTAGATCTGGTTGCCACTGAAGGAGGCGGGGTCGGCTATGAGAACGGTGCGGTCCACCTCGTCGTAGCCGAAGACGGTGAAGTAGTGGTAGATCGTCTGGTTGGAGGGATACCCAGGAGGCTGGTTGCCGGGCGGGGCCACGATGTTGGCCACCAACGGGTAGTTGCGGTCGATGTCGAAGACGATGTCGTACCAGAGCAGATCCCGCTGGGCCTGGGTGGGCGGGTCGTTCGGCATCTCCTTGGTCTCGTACCAGCCCCCGCCGAGATTCGAGTTGAGCACCCTGGTGACCTGGCCGATGTGGTCGGTGCCGTTCTGGGTGGTGCCGAGCTGCCATGCCAGGTCTCCCTGGCTGGGCGGTGCCATCCGGGCGGAGAGGGCGATGCGGGTGGCGGCCGGACCGCACCAGTAGCCGGTCTCCTGGACCTGGTAGTCGATCTGCAGCCAGTGGGCGCTCTGCGTACGTCCGGCGGCGACCTCCAGCCGGGTGCCCGGCTCGCCGTGTCCGCTGACTACGGCCGTGCCGGCCTTCGAGCCGTGCGCGAGCACGGAGACGGACGGGGCCTGCGGTACGGGCGACGCCTGGGCCAGCGTGGGCTGGAGGAGGGCCCCGACGGCGGCGACGGTGATCGCGGTGGACACAAGTCTCTTGCGCATGCAGGCTCCTGAGGAGGGTGGGGGTGGCCTCGCGGGCAGAAACGCGTTCGGGAAACCGCTCAGCCGTACGGGTCGGCGGAACGACGGGAAGAAGCGTCGCCGCTGCCGCTCGAAGGGCGCAAGCGCCGAAAGCACAGGCTTACGCCGTGGCTTGAGGACTCGTCATGCCCTGACCATCACGACCCGGAGCTGATGCTCAGCACTCGGGCGACCGGCGGGTCCGCTCCTCGACGGCCAGCAGGGCCCTGCCTTCGGCGGTCGCCATGTGCAGGGAGCGCCCGCCCTCGCGCACCGTGACGACGAGCCCCGCCGCCCGCAGCACGTTCAGGTGCTGGCTGACGGCGGGGTGGGTGACGCCCAGGAGCCGGGCCGCCTCGACGGTGGAGCAGCCGGTGCGGGTGGCGCGCAGGATGCCCGCGCGGGTGTTCCCGAGCAGGGGCCCCAGGGGCGCGGGGCCTTCTGCGGAACGGGCGCCGGAAGGGGTGGCAGGCACCGGTGCGGCCCAGTCCGCGGCATGGTGGATCGGATAGACGAGAACGGGCGGCAGGTCCCCGTCGGCCAGCGTGATCGGCGTGGGCCAGCAGAAGAACGACGGCTGGAGGACGAGTCCCCTGCCGCGCAGGCGCAGATGCTGATCGACGGGATACGTCACTTCCAGGACGGGGGGACGCCAGCGGAACTGCGGCCCGAGCCCGGCCAGCAGCCCTTCGGTCCCCCCGTCGAGCAGGCTGTGCAGCCGGAGGGCACGGTCGGCGTCGATGTGGGCGTGCACACGCTGCCAGTACGGGGCAAGCGCCTCACGCTGGTACGCACCCAGGGCTCCGCCGAGCCGCCGGAGCGCAGCGGTGTCGCCCCCGGCCAGTGCGCCGACCCATGCGGGGAGTTGGGAGGATGCCGCCAGATGGTTCAGGTCGGTCCGCAGCCTGGGGCGCGGGGTACTCATCAAGGTGTCGAGGGCCGCCTGCAGTGTGGCGCGGTCGCCGGACGTGGGGGTGAGGAAGTCGGGTGAGTAGCCACGCGGGCGCAGCAGGGAGGACAGCAGGCGGGGGCTGCCGGAGAGCCGCGGCCGTACCCAGTGCCGCCAGTCGCCGAAGACCCCTTCCCCGTCACGTCTCTGGAGGGTCTGCACGCTGTTGCTGATCTCCCAGAGGAAATCCGGGCCGGCGGCCACCCTGACCCTCGCCAGGTCCTCGGACGTGAAGTGGACCCGCAGCATGGCCGCTCCCCCGGGAAGTGAGCTCCTCCGCGCGCAGCGTACCGCCGTTCGAGCGGCGCCCCACCCCGTGCGCACGTCACCGCGCCGGCCGCACGCGGACCCCCACCCCGTGCGCACGTCACCGCGCCGGCCTCCCCGCCGCGCCGCCCGGGGGCGGTCGCCAGGGCGGCCGGCGCTGACGTCTCATGCCTGGGCGGCCGGGTCCCGGTCTCGGTCGGGGGCGGCTACGGCCTTGGCCCCGCCGGGGAGCGGAACGTGCACGGGGGGCCAGTTGCCCCATCCCGGTGCCGGTTCGGCGGCCGCGGCACGCCACCACGGCTCGACAGCCGGTGTGGCGGCGGGTTCGAACGGCTGGCCCGGTCGGGGGGCCGCCATCGTCACGCCGGCGAACTGCGTGGCGCGCATGGACCATTCGGCGGGCTCGGCCCACGGATGCAGGGCGAGGTTGAACGTGCCCCAGTGGATCGGCAGCATGACGCCCGCCGAGGGGTCGTCGCCCTGGAGGTCGAGATGGGCCCGGACCCCCTCGTCGGGGCTCATGTGGATGTCGGGCCAGGCGCCGGGTTCCGGCTTGCTGTCCGTCTGGCCCTTCGGCCAGTACTGGCTGTACGCGCCGATCTGGATCATGGTGGCGTCGAAGGGGCCGTGCGCGGCGCCGATCTCCTTGAACCCGGGGAAATAACCGGTGTCACCGCTGTGGTAGATCCGGTGCTCGGGGCCTGCCACGGCCCAGGACGCCCAGAGTGTGTGCTGCTGATTGCGCAGCCCGCGGCCGCAGAAGTGCCGGGCGGGCGTGGCGGTCAGGCTGATTCCGGCGACGGTCGTGGACTCGTTCCAGTCGAGCTCGTGGATCCGGTCCACCGGCACACCCCAGCGCTCCAGGTGCGCGCCGACGCCGAGCGGTACCGCGAAGACCGTGGCGGTGCCCGCGAGGAGGCGGATCGTCGGCAGGTCGAGGTGGTCGTAGTGGTCGTGCGAGATGACCACCACGTCGACCGGGCCGAGGGCACCGAGCGGCACCGGCGCGGGGTGCACACGCTTGGGCCCGGCGAAGGCGAAGGGGGAGCAGCGCTCGCCCCAGACCGGGTCGAAGAGCACGCGGCGTCCGTCGATCTCGGCGAGCACACTGGAATGCCCCATCCAGGTGAGCCGCAGACCGGAGGCGGGGGGCTCGGCGAGGTCGGCGAGGGTCGTGGCGTGCACGGGCACGGTCCCGCTCGGCGTCCTCAGGACGCGCTCCTCCTTGCGGAAGTAGACCTTCGCGAACTCCAGGGCCGACCCCGAGGGTCTGATCTTCGCCCCCACCGGGTTCTGAAAGGTCCCGTCGGCGAAGTTGGGGGAACGGCGGATGCGCTCCATCCGGGCGCCCACCGAGTCGGCCCCGAAGGCCGCGGGACGCAGCGCACGCAGCCTGGTGCGAAGCGGAAGCTTGGAGTCAGCGCCGGTCACAAGATCTCCTGAGGGAGTCGGTATCGTCTCATTATGGACAGGGGGGACGGCTGCGCGAGAGCGGAGCACCCAACGGGATGGCGCTGCGGACGGATCCGTTCAGCCACGCTGCTGCCCGTACACGTGCTCGACGTGGAGGCGCAGGACGATGCGCCGGTCCCTGACCATGGCCTTGCGGTAGTCGTCCCAGTCGGGGTGCTCGCCCTGGACGTCGCGGTACAGCGTGATCAGTTCCTCGACGGTGGCGTCGTCCGGATCGGCCGCCACCGGGGTGAGCTCGGCCGTGCCGTCCACCACCGTCCAGGCCCACCGGTCCCGACTGGTCACGTGGTAGCTCGCCCGCGGGTCCCGCGACAGGTTACGGGTCTTGGCTCGGCCCTCGGTGATCGAGACGCGGACGATGCGCTCGTCGGGGTAGTAGAAGTGATTGACATTGGAAAGCTGCGGCCTGCCGTCGCGCCGGAGCGTGACCAGCACACCGCCGTCCTCCTCGGCGACCAGCCGTAGCAGCGCCTGCTGCTGTGCATCGAATCCCGTCATGCCGAATCCAACGTCCGGTCCGCCCGCAGGATTCCGCATCCGGGGGGCGCTCGTTCCTCGTACGGCCGGATCCAGCCACCTTCGGGGGTGGCCGGCACCTGCCCCACCGGCGCGCTCCGGCCACGGACCGGCGAGGCGGCGCAGGTCTCGTTGACAGCGCGGCCCAGGCTCCCAATACTGACTGGCGATTCAGTAAATGACCGTCGGCCGGCGCCAGGGGCTGCGGGCCCGCTCCCCCGGAGTCCCGGCAAACGCCCGGAATCGCGCAGGCTCCCGGATTCCCCCGGCACCGCCCGGTCCCTTCCATACCGCCACGACCGAGGAGTGCCCCCGATGACGACACCTCCGGTGTCCCCGCCCGCCCCGCTGATCTCGCTGACCTGGACGGACCACGTCACGGGCCGCCAGGGGCACCTCGTCGTCGACCGCCTGGTCCGCGGGGTGTCCAGCGGCGGACTGCGCATGCGGGCGGGCTGCACTCTGGAGGAGGTGGCCGGGCTGGCGCGCGGCATGACCATGAAGGAAGCGCTCCACTTCGACGCGGACCGGCCCGGGGCGCGCTACATACCGCTGGGCGGCGCCAAGGGCGGCATCGACTGCGACCCCCGCGACCCGGCGGCGTACGGCCTCCTGGTGCGCTTCCTGAGGGCGGTGCGTCCCTATGTGGAGAGCGTCTGGACGACCGGCGAGGATCTGGGGCTCACCCAGGACCTCATCGACCGGGCGGCAACGGAGGCCGGGCTCGTCTCCACCGTCCAGGCGGTCTACCCGCTGCTCGACGACGAGGCGGGGGCACGCCGACGGCTGGCCGACGCCTTCGCCGTCGACGTGGACGGCATCGGCCTGGACGAGCTGGCCGGCGGCTGCGGAGTCGCCGAGGCCGCGCTCGCCGCGCTGGACGGGGCAGGGGTCGCCCACAGCGAGGCCCGGGTCTCCCTCCAGGGCCTCGGCACCATGGGCGGGGCGACCGCCCGGTTCCTGTCCCGGGCCGGCCTCAGGGTGGTGGCCGTCGCCGACGTCAAGGGCACCATCGCCAATCCGGCCGGTCTCGACGTCGAGGCACTCCTGGGTGCCCGCGACGCCTACGGCACGGTGGACCGCGACGTGCTGCGCTCCGCCGATCAGGAGCTGTCCGCCGACGCCTGGCTGACCCAGGACGCGGACGTGCTCGTCCCCGCGGCCGTCTCCTACGCCGTCGACCTGACGAACCAGGCCCGCATCACCGCCCGTTGGGTCATCGAAGCGGCCAACATGCCCGTCCTGCCCGAGGCCGAGGCGCTGCTCACCGCACGCGGGATCACGGTACTGCCCGACGTGGTCGTCAACTCCGGCACCAACGCCTGGTGGTGGTGGACCCTGTTCGGTGACATCGGCGCCGACGCGGACGAGGCCTTCGCACACATCCGGCGCTCCATGCGCGCCCTCATCGAACTGGTACTGGCCCGCGCCGTAAGGGACAACTGCACGCCGCGTGCTGCGGCGCACGCCGTCGTCGCCGACCGGCTGCCGGTGATCGCCGACCGTTTCGGCTGGTACCGCTGACCGTCGGCACGGAGCAATTCAGGGGCCGCGTACCGTCACCGGCCCCGCCCCCGGACCGTTCCGGAGCGGGCATTGGTTAGGGTGACGGCGTGGCCAGAGTGCGGTTGGGTGTGGCGGAGCGACGCGAGGAGCTGCTGCGCGCTGCCGTCGAGCAGATCGAGGTACGGGGCGCCGCGGCGGTGAGGATCGCCGATGTCGCGTCCGTGCTCGGTGTGAGCAACGCCCTTGTGCTCTACCACTTCTCCACCAAGGAGAAGCTGGTCGCCGCAGCCTTCGCGCACGCCGCCGAGGCGGATCTCGCGCATCTGCGCAAGCTGCTGAGCCGGCGCACCAGCGCGGTCCGCAGACTGCGTGCCGCCGTGCGCTGGTACGCGCCGACGGGCCAGGCCAAGGGCTGGCGGCTGTGGATCGAGGGCTGGGCGGTCTCCCTCCGCGACCCGGCACTGCGTAATGTCGCGGGCGATCTCGACCAGCAGTGGAAGGCGGAGCTGGCCGAGGTCATCGAAGAGGGCGCCGCCGCGGGCGAGTTCCAGTGTGACGACCCCATGTCCGTGGCCTGGCGGCTGACCGCGCTGCTGGACGGCCTGGCGGTGCAGATGACGTCGTACGCGGGCCCGCTGTCCCGGGCCACGATGCTGGAGTGGACCGAGGAGGCCCTCGCCCGCGAACTGGGCATCGACCACGCGACCCTGAAGGCCTGACAGCCGGGCTGCCTGCTGCCTGCTGCCTGCTGCCTGCTGCCTGACAACCTGACTGCCCGACTCCCCGACAAGCGCGTGGCGTCGACTTGAGCCGATGGCGTGAGCCGCCTGGCGAGCCGCCTCACCACCGCACCCACCGGCGCCTGCTCCCCCGGCGCCGGTCAGGTCTGACGCACAGGGGCGTAGGACTCTCCCTGCAGCCCGAACGTCCACGCCACGCCTTCTTTCGCCGTCCTGGTGCGCGGCGGCACCCGTAGCCAGTACGTGCGGTACGTACCGTCCGGCTCGGGCGTGGAGTTGACCACCTCCACCATGACCACGTCCTCATCGCCGTCGAGCGGGATCCGCCAGAGGACACCTGTCTCGTCCCGGTGCACCGGTTCGGCCGCGGACTCGGTGAGGTAGCGGTCGTACCCGTAGAACTCCAGCATCACGCGGCGCAGTTCCGCGTTGTCCTCGGCACGGATCCGCCCGGGAGTCAGGGCGCCCAGCCCCGCGAGGAATTCGGCGGGGACGGGCATGCCGCGCCAGGCGTACAGGGCGAAGCCGTCGCGGTAGGCGAGTGCCGGGCCGTCGCCGCTGTCCAGCCGGCCCGCCTCGTCCCGGTGCAGCGCATCGGGACGTTCGCTCAGCACCACGGTGCGCTCGTAGGGCCACCACCAGCCCGCGTTCCTCGCGACGGCCGCGAGACCGGCGAGCCGGTCGCCCCTGCCGTCGAAGGCGGCGAGCCAGGCCGCGTCGTGCTGGCCCAGGACTGCGTCGAGCAGCAGCAGCCGGACGCCCGGCTCGTCCTCGGGCTTCGCGGCGAGGTCGGCCACGACCCCCGCCCGTATGCGGTCGGCGAGTGCGGACGTGGTCTCCCAGAGCTGGGCGCCGGTGGCGGACCACAGTGCCGACCAGCCGGCCGGGCCCAACTCGTCGTACGTCCGGCGCCGTTCCTCCGCCCAGGGCCGGGTCCGTACCTCGTCGCGGACCGACCGCCCCGCGTCGTTCAGCTTCTCCAGCATCTCGACGGCGGCCCTCGGTGATTCGGCCCAGACGAACTCCGCCGGCTCGGCCAGTCCCGCGCTGCGGTAGGCGAGCCGCACCCCGTCCTCGGCCGCCGCCCGGTCCGCCGCGCCGGTCGCCGCCGCGACGGCCCGCCATGAGTCCACGTGCTGCATCGGTTTCCCCGTCCCCTGTTCCTGTGTTCGTGTGTTCCTGTGTCACTGATGCCCGTGCGCTTCTGAACCGAGCGGGACTCTCAGTCCGCGACGACGCGCACCGCCCCCGGCGCGTACTCGCGCTGGCGAACCACCCGGAACCAGCCCTTCGGCAGCGAGATCACCGCATGTTCCTCGTGCACCACCCGTCCGCCGTCCGGAAGGTGGAGCAGCATCGGGCCGAACACCCCGGCCTCCCGGATCAGCCGCCCCGGCCCCGGCACGGCGTGCGCGTGTCCGGTGACCTCACCGAGCGCGAGGACCAGCCGGCCGCGCCCGTCACGCAGTTCGCCCTGTGCCTCCAGGAGGTTCGCGGGCACCGCGGACTCCTCCAGCGCCATGATCAGTACATCGCCCTGCCGGTACACAGACGTCTCCCCTCCGCGACGGCACCCGCTGTGCCGGCCACGTGGAAAACGCTACGGCGGGGGTCTGACAACGAGCCGGTGAATGCCGGCGGACGGGCCCGGCCGGCCCGTTGTCAGTGGGCCTTGATACACCTTGCGGACATCAATCCGTCGCCGTCATCAGGAGCTCAGGGCCATGTCCGATGCGGACCACCTGCACGAGTTGCTCGGCCTTCCGGCCATCGATTTCCAGTCCGGGACGAACGACAGCCCCCGCCCGGCCGCCGACGCGGCGGCCTGGCGTGTCTCGATCGAGCCGTACGAGGACGAGGACCGCACCTGGGAGCAGGAGTTCACCGCGTTCCTGGACGAGGTGGACCCGGCCGGTGTCCGCGCGCTGATCATCGGGCAGTGGGGCGAGTCGTACGAGGAGAAGTCGTCGTATCCGATCGGTCTCGTCATCGCCGCAGCCGAGCGGCTGACCTCGCTGGAAGCGGTGTTCGTAGGCGATCTGACGGGAGAGGAGGCGGAGATCTCCTGGATCGAGCAGAGCGATGTCACCGCGCTGCTCACCGCCTTCCCCGCGCTGGTGGAGCTCGGGGTGCGCGGCGGTTCCGAGCTCGTCTTCCCGGCCACCCGGCACGAGAAGCTGCGTTCGCTCACCATCGAGACGGGCGGACTGCCGGTGGAGGTGGTGCGCGGGGTGCTGGACAGCGAACTGCCCGCGCTGGAGCGGCTCGATCTCTGGCTGGGTGTCTCCGCGTACGGGGGTGACGCCGACGTGGCGGATCTGGCACCGCTCCTGTCGGGGACGCGTTTCCCGGCCCTGCGTCACCTCGGTCTGCGCAACAGCGAGGTGGAGAACGAGATCGCGTCCGCCGTCGCGTCGGCGCCGCTCGTGGCCCGGCTGCGCACTCTCGATCTGTCCTGCGGCACCCTCGGCGACGAGGGAGCCGCGGCCCTGCTGGAGGGGCAGCCGCTCACCCACCTCGACGCCCTCGACCTGCACCATCACTTCCTCACCGAGCCGATGGAGCGCCGGGTCACGGAGGTGCTGGAACCGCACGGGGTGCGGGTGGATCTGTCGGAGCGCTGCGAGCCGTGGGGCGGCCGCGGGGCCGAGGGCCGGTACGTCACGGTGGCGGAGTGAGGACGACGAGCCACGCTGTGGCGCGGTCAGCGAGTAGCGCGCCGCGTCTGGCGGTCGTCGGCAACCCCGGCAGCCGCCGGATCAGCCTCTTCCAGGATGCCGTGCGTGCCGCCGGACTGCCGCGGGCCCGCGCGGTGTCCTGGCTCGATGTGCTGAACGGCGAGGCGTACTTCCTGCCGGGGGAGATCGTGCGCATCGACTCGCCCGGCGAGGATCGCGCGGTCGACCACCTGCTGCGCGGGGTCGACGATCCGACGCGGGTGGAGGGCTCGGCGCTCTGGTACGCGCGCTTCACCTCGGCGGTACGGGACGTGGCACGGGTCGCGACGACGGCGGGCGCGCACCTGCTGGACAGCCCGGGCGACATCGCGGTGCTCTTCGACAAACGTCTCTGTCACGGCGTGCTGGACGCCGCGGGCGTCCCCGTGCCCTCCTCGCCGACGTCGGGGCCGGGCACGGCTCCGGTACGGGACTGGGCCGAGGTGCGTGCGCTGATGGCGGACCACCGGATGCCGCGGGTGTTCGTGAAGCCCGCGCACGGGTCCTCCGCCTCCGGGGTGATGGCCGTGGAGACGGCCGGTCCCGGCCGGATCCGGGCGACCACCTCGGTCGAGCGGGATCCTGCCGGACGGCTCCACAACTCGCTGCGGGTACGCCGCCTGACGACGGAGCGGGAGGTGGCGTCGATCGTCGACGCGCTCGCGCCGGACGGACTGCACATCGAACGCTGGCTGCCCAAGGCCTCGCAGCGGGGACGGGTCGCGGATCTGCGGGTCGTGGTGGTCGACGGCCGCGCGACCCATGCCGTCGTGCGCACCAGCCGGTCCCCCATGACCAATCTGCACCTCGGCGGTGCGCGCGGCGATCTCGACGAGGTGAGGTCCGCCGTCGAAGCGGCGGGTGGCAGCTGGCGCGACGCGCTGGCCGTGTGCGAGAGAGCGGCTGCCGCTTTCCCGGACACGCTGTGCGTGGGCGTGGACCTCCTGCCGGCCACCGGTTGGCGGCGCTTCGCCGTCGGCGAGGTCAACGCCTTCGGCGATCTGCTGCCGAGACTGACCGGTCTGCCGGGCAGTGGCGCGGAAGGCCTGGACACCTACGCGGCGCAGATCGCCGCCGTACTGAACCGAGCAAGGACCCACTGTGCCCGCACAACCCCCTGAATCACCGTCGGGCGTCACCGACGCCATCGATCCGGACATGAGCCAGGTCGTGGGCAGCCACGATCTCCTCCTCGTCACCTTGGACACCCTGCGTCACGACGTCGCGGCGGAGCTCGCCGCCGCCGGGCGCATCCCGAATCTGGCGCGGCATCTGCCGGGCGGGGCCTGGGAGAGGCGGCATGCCCCCGGCAGTTTCACCTACGCCTCTCACCAGGCGATCTTCGCGGGTTTCCTGCCGACGCCCGCCTCCCCGGGACCGCACCCCCGGCTGTTCGCCGCCCGGTTCGCCGGCAGTGAGACCACGGCGGAACGCACCTTCGTCTTCGATGCGCCCGACCTGGTATCCGGCCTCGCCGAGGTGGGATACCGCACGGTGTGCATCGGCGGGGTGGGGTTCTTCAACCGGCAGGCCCCGCTGGGCTCGGTGCTGCCCGGCCTGTTCCAGGAGGCGCACTGGGAGCCGGAGTTCGGTGTCGCCTCGCCCACCTCGTTCGAGGCGCAGGTGGAGCGTGCCGAGCAGGTCGTCCGGGGGCTCCCGGCCGGTCAGCGGCTGTTCCTCTTCGTCAACGTGTCGGCGCTGCACCAGCCGAACTGGTTCCACCGGCCGGGCGCGACCCGGGAGGCGGGCGACAGCCGGGCGACCCATGCGGCCGCGCTGGAGTACGTGGACGCCCACATCGGCCGCCTCTTCGCTGCCGTGAGCAGCCGCCGCCGCGCGTTCGCCATCGTCTGCTCCGATCACGGCACGGCGTACGGGGACGACGGCTACACCGGTCACCGGCTCGGCCACGAGTCCGTCTGGACCGTTCCTTACGCGCATTTCTTCCTGCAACCGGGGGCCTCCGCACGATGACCAGTCGGCACACCATCCGCCCGTACCGGAGCTACGTCTACGCCTATCCGCACAAGACGGCGTACGGCAGGCTCGCCGAACACCCCGGCGGTCGGCCCGCGCTGCGTGATCTGTGGGCGGGTGAGAACAGGGACGCGCTCTCCCTCTACCTCCACATACCCTTCTGCGAGGTCCGTTGCGGGTTCTGCAATCTCTTCACGCGGATCGGCGCCCCCGACGAGCTCACCACCCGCTATCTCGACGCGCTGGACCGGCAGGCGACCGCCGTGCGGGACGCGCTGGGCGACGCCGAACCGGTCCGGTTCGCCGCGGCGGCGTTCGGCGGGGGGACGCCCACGTTCCTGACCGCGGGCGAGCTGGAGCGACTGTGCGACATCGCGGAGAAGCGCATGGGCGCCGAGCTGCGGTCCGTACCGCTGTCCGTCGAGACCTCGCCGTCGACCGCGACCGCCGACCGGCTGGCCGTCCTCGCCGACCGGGGGACGACCAGGATCAGCATCGGTGTGCAGAGCTTCGTCGAGGCCGAGGCCCGGGCGGCGGTCCGTCCGCAGCGGCGTGCCGACGTCGAGGCGGCGCTCGGGACGATCAGGGACAGCCGCATCCCGGTCCTCAACATCGACCTGATCTACGGCATCGACGGCCAGACCGAGCGGAGCTGGCGCACCTCGCTGGACGCGGCGCTCCAGTGGCGGCCGGAGGAGCTGTACCTCTACCCGCTCTACGTCCGTCCGCTGACCGGTCTGGGCAGGCTCGGGGCCGCTGACGAGGCCGCGGTGGACGCGGCCTGGGACGAGCAGCGGCTGCGGCTGTACCGGGCCGGCCGCAATCATCTCCTCGCCCACGGCTACGAGCAGGTATCGATGCGGATGTTCCGCCGCGCCGACGCCCCGCGCCCCGAGGGCCCGGACGACCACGCCTGTCAGACGGACGGCATGATCGGCCTGGGCTGCGGCGCCCGCTCGTACACCTCGCGGTTGCACTACTCCTTCGACTACGCGGTGGAGATGCGCGAGGTGCGCGCGATCATCGACGGCTACACGGCCACCGAGGACTTCTCGCACGCCGAGGTGGGCCGGTTCACCGACGGCGACGAGTCGCGCCGCCGCCACCTCCTTCAGTCCGTCCTGCAGGCCGAGGGGCTGCGTGTGTCCGAGTACCGCGAGCGCTTCGGCACGGACCCGGGCGAGGACTTCCCCGAGGAGCTCGCCCGGTTCGACGACCGGGGCTGGCTCGACCGGGACGTGACGGCCGCCGGCCTGCTGCGTCTGTCGCCCGAGGGGCTCGCCCACTCGGACGCCCTGGGTCCCGACCTCTTCTCCCCCGCCGTACGGGCCGCGATGGCCGCGTACGAGCTGAAGTGAGCCCCGCATGGACCTGACGATCCTCTACCGCGGGCCGCTCGCGTCGTGCGACTACGACTGCCCGTACTGTCCGTTCGCCAAGCGGCGCGACAGCCGGGAGCAGCTGCTGGCCGACCGTGCCGCGCTGGAGCGCTTCACGGCGTGGGCGGCGGCGCGGACCGATGACCGGATCTCGGTGCTGTTCACCCCGTGGGGCGAGGGGCTGGTCCGCTCCTGGTACCGCCGGGCGGTGGTCGAGCTGGCCCGGCTGCCGCACGTCCGGCGGGTGGCGATCCAGACGAACCTCAGCGGCCGTACGCGGTGGCTGGCCTCGGCGGGCGCCGCGGACCGCGACAAGATCGCGCTCTGGTGCACGTACCATCCGGGCCAGACACCGTACGAGCGGTTCCTCGGCCGGTGCGGGGAGCTGGTGTCGCTGGGGATCCGCCACAGCGTGGGGGTCGTCGGGCTCGCCGGTCATCTCGACGAGGCGCGGCGGCTGCGGGCTGCCCTGCCGAAGGAGGTCTACCTGTGGGTCAACGCCGCCGAAGGGCACACGTACACGGACGAGGAGGCCGGCCGCTGGACGGAGATCGACCCGCTGTTCCCGTACAGCCGCCACCCACACCGCTCGGCGGGCCTGCCCTGCCGGACGGGTGAGTCGGTCATCTCCGTGGACGGTGACGGAACGGTACGCCGCTGCCACTTCGTCCGCGCCGAGCTCGGCAACCTCTACGACGGCAGCTACCGCGCGGCGCTGGGGCCCCGCGCCTGCCCGCTCGCCGTCTGCGACTGCCACATCGGCTATGTGCACCTGGAGACGCTGCCGCTGTACGACGTCTTCGCCGGCGGGGTGCTGGAGCGCATACCGGTGCTGCCGCTGCCCTCGGCCGCCCGGCGCGGCTGAGGACAGCGAATCCGTCAGAGCGGCAGCAGGTCGGGCCGCTTGGCCCCCACGTGGTCGCCCGAGGACTCGCCGCGCAGCCGCCGGCCGATCCACGGAACGAGGTACTCGCGCGCCCAGTGGATGTCGTCGCGCCGCACTTCGAGGGTTCCGCGCTGCACCTGCGGCGGCCACTCCTGGTCCGGGTCCGCGGGCACGCCGAGGCCGAGGACCTGGGCGGCGCGCAGCGCGACCCTGGTGTGCCCCTCGGGCGAGAGGTGCAGCCGGTCGTTGTCCCAGGCCCGCCGGTCCTGGACCGAGCGCAGGGACCACAGGTCGAGGACCGGGCAGTCGTAGCGGTCGGCGATGGACCGCACATGGGCCGTGTAGGTGGCGATCTTGCCGCGCAGATGCCGCAGCACGGGAACGTTGCGGGTGTCGAAGCCGGTGGTGACCATGACGGTGCCCACCGACCGGGTCAGATCGGCCACGGCGCGCTCGAAGCGCTCGGCCACGGCGTCGGGATCGGAGCCCGGCCGGATGATGTCGTTGCCGCCGGCGCAGAAGCTCACCAGGTCCGGGGCGAGTTCCTTGGCGCGCGGTACCTGCTCCTCGACGATCTGGTCGAGGAGGCGTCCTCGTACGGCGAGATTGGCGTACCGGAAGTTCCCGTGAGCGGTGCCTGTCGCCGCGCCGAGGTCCGGGAGCTGGTCCGCGAGGAGTACCGCGAACCGGTCCGCCCAGCCGACGAAGGTTCCGTCCGGACCGGGGTCACCGACTCCCTCGGTGAAACTGTCGCCGATCGCCGCGTACGACCCGATGGCGCCCCGTTGGTTGTTGACGCCCTGATGGATGTTGTTCGAATCGTCTGCCACAAGGGCATATCCTGCACCGCCGAATGTGACCTACGCGACCGTAATACGGGGTTGACGGGTGGTGAGATAGACCACCCAGTCAGTTTTTGGTAAAGGGGGAATAAGCAGAGGGACGGTGCGCCGCCGCGCACCGTCCCTCTATGCATTGCTCAGGTCCGGTTCACCGGACCGGTGTTGCCCCTGCTGCCCGGATCAGACGTTGATCCCGTGCGACGCCAGGTAGGCGATGGGGTCGATGTCCGAGCCGTACGCCGGACCCGTGCGGACCTCGAAGTGGAGGTGCGGGCCGGTGGCGTTGCCGGTGGAGCCGGACAGGCCGACCTGCTGGCCCGCGGTCACGGTCTGGCCGGCCGAGACGGAGAGCGAGGACATGTGGCCGTACTGCGAGTAGTGGCCGTCGGCGTGCTTGATGACGACCTCGTTGCCGTACGCGCCGCCCCAGCCGGCGGTGACGACGGTGCCGGAGGTGATCGCCTTCACGCTCGTGCCGGTGGACACGGGGAAGTCGATGCCGGTGTGGCTGCCGCTGGACCAGTTGGAACCGGAGGCGCGGTAGGCGGTGGTGTGGTTGCCCGGGACCGGGTGGACGTAACCGGAGTCGCTGCTCTGGGCGGCCGGCGCCGAGGTCTCCTCGGACGACGAGGCGTCGGAGGAGGACGACGACGAGTCCGACGTCGTGGACGCCTTCGTCCCGGTCGTGGCCGGGGCCTTGGACGGGGCCTTCGACGGGGTGGTGGAGCCCGTGGAGGTGGTCGAGGCGTGGCCCCAGGCCTTGCCGCCGAGGGTCAGCTTCATGCCCGGGAAGATCAGGCTCGGGTCGTCGCCGACGACCTTGCGGTTGTCCTGGTACAGCTTCTCCCAGCCGCCCTTGAGCTTGTGCTCGGCAGCGATCTTCGACAGGTAGTCGCCGGAGACCACGGAGTACGTCTTGGAACCGGCCTGCTTCTGCGCCACCGGCTTGGCCGGGGTGGCGTGCGTGGCGGCGGCCGACTGCGAGGTGGCGGGAGCGGCCTGCTCCGCGGCGTTGGCACCGGTGGCGCCGAGCAGCGGCAGCGCGATGACGGCTCCACCGGCACTCGCGACGACGACGCCACGGGCGATGGTGCTGGACTTGGGACGGCGGTGCTTACCCGATATGGGCATGAAGGTTTCCCTCTCCGGCGCCTGCGAGGTGAGCTGTCGGGTTCGGACTGGAGATGTCCGGTCGCGACTGGCGCGACTTCACCCCGAGCCGGCCGGATTCCCGGTCGGCGGCTTACCTGGTTCCCCCGCTCCTGCCACGCGGTGAGTGAGTGCGAATTCCGGGCGGCGGCAGGATTAGGCGGTCCGTCCGGATTGCAGCGAACGTAAGCGAGCCGGGACGGCGGAAACAAGCCACGGGTTCCGTGCGGGATTCCGCTTCGGAAAATCGGCGAGGAATTCCGGTCACACTCCGTGGATTACTGATCTTGGCTTTCCGCACCGTGCACGGAATACCCCCACGCCCCGCCGCCACACACCGTCACGGATATGATCCCGCTCACGAGCGGTCGATCATCTCCCGCACAACCGGGGCATGTTCAGCCAAAGGCCCCAATACGGACATGTCATGCCCATCGCCCCATCGCGACGAGACATCCGGGACGGCCGGCTCACGCTTCCGGCGCGCCGACCTGTCGGACGGGCCCGAAGGGCGGGCATGCGCGCGGGCCCGAAGTGCGGACCCGAAGTACGGGCATGACCAAGATGGTTGCCCGAGGAATCAATGTCGTATCGTCACGAGAGTGGACCCGCGGGCGACACGCGCCCCCGGCAGAGCCTCCAGGAGTGACCGTGACGCAGCAGCTGCCGCAGACCCCGCCGACGGAGCCCCAGCTGGCAGGTGTCCGCAATTTCCGTGATGTGGGCGGCCTGCCCACCTCGGACGGGCGCCGCGTGCGGTACGGGCGGCTCTACCGCAGTGGCCACCTGGCGCACGCCACCGCCGAGGACGCCGCGTTCCTCACCGGTCTCGGCCTGCACACCGTCTTCGACTTCCGCAACGTGGCCGACCACAAGCTGGACGGCCTGGACGTGGAGCTGCCGGGCGTGCGCAATGTGAGCATCCCACTCAGTGACCCGGCGGACGGTGCCGAGTTCTGGCGGATGGTGCGCGACGGCGACATGGACGAGCTGCGGTCGATCCTGGCCGACGGCAAGGGGTCCCGCCGCATGATCGCTTCCTATCGCCGGACCATCCTGGACCGCACGGCCGAGCACAGCCGGGTCCTGCACGCTCTGGCCGAGGACAGCATGCCGGCGCTGATGCACTGCGCCGCGGGAAAGGACCGCGCGGGTCTCTCGATCGCGGTGTCCCTGCTCGCCGTCGGCGTCGAGCGCGAGGCCATCGAGGCCGACTACCTCAAGTCGAACGACGCGCACCGCCGCTACAGGATCCGCCGCAGCGACACCTCCGCCGCCGGAATGTCGCCCGAGGTGATGGAACTGCTCAATCCGCTCTTCGGCGCCCACCCCGACTACCTGGCGGCCGCCTTCACCACCATCGACGAGACCTGGGGCACGACCGACCGCTACCTCTCCGAGGGCCTCAGGATCACCCCGGAGACACGGGAGCGGCTGCGCGAGCGCCTGCTCGACTAGGGCCTTTCGTCTGGCTGGATCGGGCCGCCCCCGGGCCTGATCGCGCGGGAGGCGTCCTCGACCATCACCCGCCGGCTACTGGTTGTGCATCCCGACGGCGAACAGCAGATAGAGGAAGCCCGCGATGATGTGCCCGGCCACCAGGTAGGCGAAGAGCCTGATGACGAGCCCGCGGGGCATCTTCTTCTCCTGCGGGTCGTAGTTCTTGGGCCGGCCCGGGCCGAACGGGTCGTAGTCCTCGGAATCGGTCATGACAGGTCCTCTCTGGCGACCGGCGGGGCCGGTGGCGGGGACGGAGCTTCAGCGACGGTGGATCCCGCTGCCGAGGCACAGCTCGGCGGCGGGGCTCTGCAGCAGGGTGTGGACGAAGAGCAGCTCGGCACCGTCACGGTCCAGGGCCGCGAGCCGGTGCGGGGTGAGCGAGTCGAAGTGCGCGCTGTCACCGGGAGCGAGGTCGTGGACCGTCTCCCCGAGAGTCACCCTGAGGTGCCCCGCCAGGACGTACAGCCACTCCTCGCCGGGGTGGACGCGCACCAGGTCGCCCTGGGCGCCGTGCGGCACCCGGACGCGCAGGGCCTGCATCGCCCGCCCCGGACCGCCGGCCTGCTGGTACATCCAGCCGTCGGCCTCGGCACCCTCGAACCGGCGGCCGCGGACGATCGCGTCACGTTCCGGGGGGATCTCGCCGAGCAGCTCGGAGACCGTCGTACCGTAGATCCTGGCGAGTCCGAGCAGCATCGGCAGTGAGGGCTGGCGCCGTCCCGTCTCGAGCCGGGACAGGTGGGCGGGCGAGAGCCCGGCCCGCTGGGCGGCGGTCTCCAGGGTGAGACCACGGCTGCGGCGCAGATCGCGCAGGCGTGGCGCGACCCCGGGCAGCTCGTCGGCCACCCCTCCTTCTGGAGGATTCATACCCTCATTGGGCCAGGAACTTTCCTCGGAGGCAAATTTATTGCCTCCGAGGCAAATCTGCTCCCGGGACGGTCAGCGGTTGGCGACGGCCTGCTTCACCAGGGTCCGGCCGAAGTCCCACATCAGTCCGCCGCCGCTGTGCGCGTCGTCCATCACGGCCGTGAACGCGGTGACAAAGCGGTCCACGTCCGCCTCGTCGATCACCAGTGGCGGAATCAGCTTGATCACTTCGAGGTGGTCGCCGGAGACCTGGGTCAGGATCCGGTGCTTCTGGAGCAACGGTACGACCACCATCTGCGCGAAGAGCCCCTTGCGGGCCGCCTGCAGCATGGTCCAGCGGCTGCGCAGCTTCAGCGAACTCGGCCGGCCGAACTCGATGCCGATCATCAGCCCGCGCCCCCGCACCTCGTGCAGCAGTTCGTACTCCCCGACGAGCGCGGCCAGCCGCTCCCGGAGCAGGTCGCCGGTCCGGCGCGCGTGGGCCACCGTCTCCTCGTCCTCCATCACCGCGAGGACCGCGAGTCCGGCAGCCATCGCCTGGGCGTTGGAGCCGAAGCTCGCGGAGTGGACGAGAACCCGGTCCATCGAGGAGTAGACCCGTTTGAAGATCCAGTCCTTGCCGAGGGTCGCCCCGACCGGCACATAGCCGCCGGAGAGCGCCTTGGCGACGCAGACCAGATCGGGTTCCACGCCTTCCTCGTGCTGGTACGCGTAGAAGTCCCCGGTCCGGCCCAGGCCGGTCTGCACCTCGTCCGCGATGAGCAGGGCCTTGTGCTTGTGCAGCAGCTCCTGGGCCTCCCGCAGGAAACCGGGCGGCGAGGCGTGCACTCCCTTGCCCTGGATCGGTTCGACGACGAGCCCCGCCACGTCGCCGCGCTTCAGCTCACGGCGCAGGGCGTCGAGGTCACCGAGCGCGATGGCGGTGTCGGGCAGCAGCGGGGCGAAGCCGTCCCGGAAGCCGGACTCCCCGTTCACCGAGAGCGAGCCGGTGGTCAGCCCGTGGAAGGCGTGCGCGCAGTACAGGATTCTGGGCTTCCCGGTGGCGTACCGGGCGAACTTGAGGGCGGTCTCCACCGCCTCCGTGCCGCTGTTGCCGAAGAAGACCCGGTCCAGGTGCGGGCTGTGCGTAAGCAGCTTCTCGGCCAGCAGGCCCGGCAGGGGCTGGCAGTCGAACCGGGTGAGGTCGGCGAGCGAGGCGTCCAGGACGTCGTGCAGCGCCTTGCGTACGACGGGGTGGTGCCGGCCCAGCCCCATCACCCCGAAACCGGCGAGCATGTCGAGGTAGTCGTTGCCCTCCGCGTCCCAGAAGTGCGCGCCCTCGGCCCGCTCGTAGACCTTGTCGAAGCCGATGGTGTGCAGCATGCGCGGGAGTTGGTGGTTGAGGTGCTTGGTGTGCAGCTCGTAGCGTTCGGCGCCGCGCTCCGCGAGGAGCCGTGCCAGGTCGAAGCCCTTGGGCCCGTCGTCGTTCATGCCCCGCTCTCCTTGTACCCGTTGCCGTTGCCCGGGGCGTGGTGCCCCCTGCCCGCGACCGCGTCCCTGACGGCCGGCGTGGCGCTGATCCGGCCCGCGATCTCGACCGGTGTGAGTCCGATGTCCGCCAGGATCTCGGCCCGTTTCCCATGGGCGAGGAACTGGTCGGGAATGCCGAACGTCCGCAGCGGTACGTCGACCCCGGCGTCCCGCAGTGCTTGTCCGACCGCGGAACCGACCCCGCCCGCCCGGCTGTTGTCCTCCACGACGGCGACGAGGCGGTGCTGCGCGGCGAGCGGCGCGAGGTGCTCGTCGACCGGCTTGACCCAGCGGGGGTCGACCACGGTGCAGCGGATGTGGGCGCCCTTCAGCAGTTCGGCGGCCTGGAGGCAGACGGGAGCCATGACGCCGACCGCGACCAGCAGCACGTCGGCGTCCTCGGCGCGGTGCAGGACGTCCATGCCGCCGATGGTGCCGATCGCGGGGAGCGACTCCCCCACCGACTCCTTCGGGAACCGGATCAGCGTCGGCGCGTCATCGATGTCGAGGGCCTCGCGCAGTTCGGCGCGCAGTCGCTCGGCGTCGCGCGGAGCGGCGATCCTGAGTCCCGGCACGACCTGGAGGACGGACATGTCCCACATACCGTTGTGGGAGGCCCCGTCGGGCCCGGTGACGCCGGCCCGGTCGAGCACGAACGTCGCCCCGCACCTGTGCAGCGCGACGTCCATCAGCAGCTGGTCGAAGGCCCGGTTGAGGAAGGTGGCGTACACGGCGACGACGGGATGCAGCCCCCCGGTCGCCAGTCCGGCCGCCGAGACGGTCGCGTGCTGCTCGGCGATCCCGACGTCCCAGACCCGGCCGGGGAACGCCTCGGCGAACTTCGTCAGCCCGACGGGATGCAGCATCGCCGCCGTGAGGGCGACGACGTCCGGGCGCTCCGCTCCGATCGCCACGATCTCGTCCCCGAACACGGAGGTCCAGGACGGGCCGGCCGCGGGGACGAGCGGGGCGCAGGTCAGTGGGTCCATCGCGCCGACGGTGTGGAAGCGGTCGGCCTCGTCCCGGAGCGCGGGAAGGTAGCCGCGCCCCTTCTCGGTGATGCAGTGCACGAGCACGGGGCCGTGGAAGCGTTTCGCGCGGTGGAGGGCGGACTCGACGGCAGCGGTGTCATGGCCGTCGACCGGTCCGACGTACTTCAGGCCGAGGTCCTCGAACATGCCCTGCGGCGCGAAGGTGTCCTTGAAGCCCTTCTTGGCCCCGTGCAGCGACTCGTACAGCGGCTGTCCGATGACGGGTGTCTGCCGAAGGACGCCCTTGCCCCAGGAGAGGAAGCGCTCATAGCCGTCGGTGGTGCGCAGGGTGGCGAGGTGGTCGGCGAGGCCGCCGATGGTCGGGGCGTAGGAGCGCTCGTTGTCGTTGACGACGATGATCAGCGGGCGGTCCCCGGAGGCGATGTTGTTCAGCGCCTCCCAGGCCATGCCGCCGGTGAGCGCCCCGTCCCCGATGACCGCCACGACGTGGTCGGGGCGGCCGAGGCGCTCGTTGGCCTTCGCGAGGCCGTCGGCCCAGCCGAGCACGGTGGAGGCGTGCGAGTTCTCGATGACGTCGTGCTCGGACTCCTGCCGGGACGGGTAGCCGGAGAGGCCGCCCTTGCCACGCAGCTTGGAGAAGTCCTGCCGCCCGGTGAGGAGTTTGTGCACGTAGCTCTGGTGGCCGGTGTCCCACAGGATCCGGTCCACGGGTGAGTCGAAGACCCGGTGCAGGGCGATGGAGAGTTCCACGACCCCGAGGTTGGGGCCGAGATGGCCACCGGTCCTGGCCACCGCCTGGACGAGGAACTTCCTGATGTCCTCGGCGAGTTCACCGAGCTGTGGTTCGTTCAGCGCCTTGAGATCGTGCGGCCCGCGGATCGACTGCAGCAGCGTCATCCGGGCCCCCCTCTCTGGTCCTGTTATCGGCTCACGACGGCGGCTCGGTCCCCCGGTCCCACCGGCCGACGCCGGCCCGGCCCGGACACGCCGCGAGGGGCGGCGCGTCGCGAGGGGCGGCGCGTCGCGAGCGCCGGGCCGAGACACGCCCCGGGAGAGCCGGTACGACCGGATCTCCCGCGAGCGTCACGTCATCGGTTCCCGCCGATGGTCTCCCGCGCCGCGCGCAAGGACTCCTTCAGCGACCCCATGGTGGCGAGGACGGCGGTGGGCTCGTAGCCGCAGTGCGCCATGCAGTTGGCGCAGCGCGGGTCCTTGCCCCGGCCGTACTTGTCCCAGTCGGTCTCCTCGATGAGCTGCCGGTACGTCGGCACGTACCCGTCGCTCATGAGGTAACAGGGCCGCTGCCAGCCGAACAGGGAGTAGTTCGGAATGGCCCACGCCGTGCACGGGAAGTCCGCCTTGCCCTCCAGGAAGTCCAGGAAGAGCGGCGAGTGGTTCAGTCGCCACTTGGCACGGTTGCCGCCCGCGAAGGTCTTCTTGAACAGCTCGCGGGTCTGCTCGACGCCCAGGAAGTGCTCCTGGTCGGGTGCCTTCTCGTAGGCGTAGGCGGGCGAGATCATCATCTCGTCGAC
This sequence comes from Streptomyces sp. NPDC005775, assembly GCF_042871565.1. Taxonomy (NCBI): domain Bacteria; kingdom Bacillati; phylum Actinomycetota; class Actinomycetes; order Kitasatosporales; family Streptomycetaceae; genus Streptomyces; species Streptomyces sp. NPDC005775. The sequence goes on from NZ_JBIAIU010000001.1 coordinate 665,857, forward strand.
CTTGAGGTCGTCGTTGAGGAAGTTGAGGACCTCGATGATGGTCTGGGGTGTGTCGGTGTTGAAGAAGGTGGAGTTGGTCGTGACACGGAAGCCGCGCCGCTTGGCCTCCTTCATCGCCGCCACCGCTTCGTCGAACACCCCTTCCTTGGCGACCGATTCGTCGTGACGCTCGCGCAGACCGTCGATGTGGACGGCGAACGCGAAGTAGGGCGAGGGGGTGAACTTCTCGAGCTTCTTGCGCATCAGCATCGCGTTGGTGCAGAGGAAGACGTACTTCTTCTTCGCCACCAGCTGCCGGACGATTTCGTCGATCTGCGGGTGCATCAGCGGCTCGCCGCCGGCGATGGAGACCATCGGGGCGCCCGATTCGAGCACGGCGCCGACGGCCTGGGCCACCGGCATGCGCTGCTTGAGGACTCCGGCCGGGTGCTGGATCTTCCCGCAGCCCTCGCAGGCGAGGTTGCAGGCGAACAAGGGCTCCAGCTCGACAATCAGCGGGAACTTCTCCCGCCTTCGGAGCTTCTGTTCAATGAGGTACGTCGCAACCTTGATGGACTGACGGAGCGGCATGGCCATCTAGCTCACCTCCTGGGGAGCAGCAAAGATCGGTGCCATTCATAGAAAGCCGGCAGGACGGCACGGAGAACGCGGAAAGCCGATATTCCACCGCGGACCGTGCCGATGCGGACGAGCTCATGCTCAGGAGCGTCCACGACCACCCGTACGGCGGCAACCGGGCGTGGCCCGGACCGCAGGGCGGTGCGCAGGGTCGCGGCGGACTCCATGTCCACCGCGATGGCTCCGGTGGCCCGCAGCTCGGCCCGCTCATGTCCGCGTACGACATGGTCGGAGCCGGTCAGCGGACCGGTGTGGACATTGCGTCCGGGTACGGCCCTGGCGAGTGCGTCGGCGAGCAGTGCCGTGCCGGTGCAGACGTCCGACTGCCCGGCTGTCCGGGTCTCGTCGGCCACCACCAGGTCGCCGGGGTGCATGCCGGGTGCGAGCCCGGCGCAGAACCCCGAGGCGATGACCGCGGCGCCGAGCGCCCGGCCCTCGCCGAGCGCCCTGGCCACGGCCGTTTCGGCCGCCTTCGGCCCCATACCCGTACGGAGTACGGTCACGGGGCCCGGGGCGGTGCCCGCCCTGGCCCTGCCGGTGCGCAGGGCCAGGTGCTCGATGCCCAGCGCGCAGGCGATGAGCAGCGGGGCGGCGGGGCCGGCCGGCCCCGGGGCATCGCCCATCAGACCCCCTCGCGGACCGCCGTGCGGCCCGCGAACGGGTCGCCGTGCACGTACCGTCCGAGTGCGGTCAGCGGGAAGACCTGCCGGTAGAGGTGGTAGTTGATGGAGAAGTCCCAGGGGAATCCGGTCCCGGTGAAGTACGGCTCGTCCCAGGAGCCGTCGGCCTGCTGCGTCTGCGCCAGCCAGGCGATGCCGCGTGAGACGGCCACGGTGTCCCGTCGTCCGGCCGCGAGGAGTGCGAGCAGGGCCCAGGCGGTCTGGGACGCCGTCGAGGCTCCGTGGCCGATCCACTTGTCCTCGTTGTAGGAGCGCAGGTCCTCGCCCCATCCGCCGTCGTCGTTCTGGACGGATTCCAGCCAGCCGACCGCGCGCCGGATGGAGGGGTGCGAGGCGGGCAGTCCGGCGGCGACCAGGGCGGGCACCACCGACCCGGTTCCGTAGACGTAGTTGACGCCCCAGCGGCCGAACCAGCCGCCGGCCGCGTCCTGTTCGGCGAGCAGCCACTCGATCCCCCGCTGGGTCGCGGGGTGCCCGGAGTGGCCCTCGATGGCCAGCATCTCCACCACGTGCCCGGTGACATCGGCGGACGGCGGGTCGATGACCTCGCCGAAGTCGCAGAACGGCAGCCGGTTGGGGAAGGCGCTGGTGTTGTCGGCGTCGAAGGCGCCCCATGCGCCGTTGCGCGACTGCATGCCGACGTTCCAGCGCACACCGCGCTCGATGGCGGCCTCGACCCGTGCCTGGTCCGGGTGGCGGACCCGGCGCAGCGCGAGGACCACTTCGGCGGTGTCGTCGATGTCGGGGTAGTTGTCATTGTGGAACTCGAACGCCCAGCCGCCAGGGGCCAGTTGGGGCCTGCGAACGGACCAGTCGCCCGGCCGCTCGATCTCCTCGCCGAGCATCCAGTCCGCCGCCTTCACCAGCGCGGGGTGGTCGGCGCCGACCCCGGCGTCGGCCAGTGCGATGGTGGCGAGGCAGGTGTCCCAGACCGGGGACTGACAGGCCTCGATCATGCGGGCGCCGTCCTCGCGCCAGATGGCGAACCGGTCGAGCGACTCGAGTCCGGCCCGCATCACCGGGTGGTCGAGGTCGTAGCCGAGCAGGTGCAGGGCGATGACGGAGTACACGGCGGGCGGCTGGATGCCGCCCCAGCAGCCGTCGTTCTCCTGGCGTTCGATGATCCAGCGGGCGGCCGCGTTCATCGCGAGACGGCGCAGTCTGCGCGGGGCGATCCGGTGATAGAGGTGCAGCGCCTTGTCGAGGCGCTGGAAGACGCCGTCCCAGCTGGCGGCCGGTGCGGGGCGGCGGGGCGGGTTGGGTACGTCCGGATCGGTGTGCAGCTCGTCCAGGGCGAAGGGCGCGGGCCGTACGGGCCGCTTCGCGGAGACGACGGTGAGCGGGACGATGGTCTGGCGGGCCCAGCAGCCGAAGTCGTAGATGTTGAGCGGGACCCATTTGGGGAAGAACATCAACTCGGGCGGGAGCTCCGGCAGGTCGTCCCATTTCCACCAGCCGAAGAGCGCCAGCCAGATCCGGGTGAACACGCGGCTCGCCGCGATCCCGCCCTGCTCCCTGACCCAGCCCGCGGCGCGGGCCATGTGCGGTTCGTCCGGACGGTCCCCTGCCAGACGCAGTGCCACGTACGCCTCGATCGTGGCCGAGAGGTCTCCGGGGCCGCCGTGGAAGGTGGCCCAGGTCCCGTCGCCGAGCTGTTCGCCGCGGATGAAGCGGCCGGCCGCCCGGACCGTGGCGGGATCCTGGATGCCGAGGAACTGCCGGAGTAGGAGGTCCTCGGCGTCCATGGTGACGTTGGTGGCGAGGTCGCCCTTCCACCAGCCCTGCTCGTCCTGCCTGCCGAGGAGATGCTCCACAGAGCGCTCCGCGGCCCGCCGCGCGGCGGCCAGTACGTCGTCCGCGGCGATCGTCGATTCGGTTGTCGGATTACTGGCCGAGGCTGCTCGGGGGTCCACAGCCCCGGTGCTTCCGTCGGTCGTCGCTGTCATGGCTTCCCCTTCGTGCAGTTGGTCCTCTGCTGTGCTGGGGTCTCCGTCGGCCGGCACCCGTGAGGGGCACCGGCCGGCGACTGCGAGTCATATGGAGGGGATGGTCATCATCTCTTTCGTACGACGACGAAGTCCGCGAGCGCCGTGAGCTGCGCCCGCACGGTTTCAGGCATGTCCACACCATGCAGCGCCTCGATGGCGACCGCATGCTGACGACGGGCCTCCTGGGCGGTCCACTCGCGGCCGCCCGCCTCCTCGATGAGCGCCGCACGGGCGGCGAACTCCTCTTCGGAGAAGCTGTCGAAGTCGCTGCTCTTCGCGTCGGCGGCGAGCAGTTCGCCCAGGCGCTCCGAGGCCGGTCCGCCGGCGGCGAGCGCGGCGACGACCGGCAGGGACTTCTTGCGCTGGCGCAGATCGCTCCAGGTCTGCTTGCCGGTGGAGTCCGGGTCGCCCCAGATCCCCAGCAGGTCGTCGACCGCCTGGAAGGCGAGGCCGAGGTGGTAGCCGTACGCCTCCAGGACGTCGGCGGTACGGTCGTCGGCGCCGCCGAGGACCGCGCCGATGGAGCAGGCGCAGGCGAGCAGGGCGCCCGTCTTGTTGCCCTCCATCTCCAGGCACTCCTCGACGGTGACCCGCTCGCGGTGCTCGTAGGAGATGTCCTGGGCCTGCCCGTCGATGAGCTTGCGGGTGGCCGTGGTCAGCCGCCGGGCCGCGCGGCCCGCCTCGACGGTGCCGAGCTCCAGCAGGATCTCGTTGGCCAGGGCGAACAGCGCGTCGCCGACCAGGATCGCCTGGGCGGGGCCGTGCACCTTCCACACCGTGTCGCGGTGGCGCCGCTGCTCGTCGCCGTCCATCAGGTCGTCGTGCAGCAGCGAGAAGTTGTGCACGAGTTCGACCGCCACGGCGCCGGGGATGCCGGCCTCCGCGGCGGCGCCGGCCGCCTCGGCGGACAGCAGGGCCAGCGCCGGGCGGACGGCCTTGCCGCCGTCGCCGTCGGAGGGCCTGCCCTGGGCATCGATCCAGCCGAAGTGATAGGCGGCCACGGTGTCCATGGGCGGTGCGAGCCGGTCAACGGCGGCCCGGAGCACCGGCGCGGAAAGGGCCCGTCCGCGCTCCAGAAGCGCGGTGACGTCCGTGGTGTCCGCCACGGTGTCGGAAGCCGGATTCGCCGGGGTCACTGACTCTCCTCTTGTTCCGGTGGTACTGCTCATGCCGCCTCCTGCAGCGGATGTTCGTGGGGGCGGCCGAGCGCCAGGAGCGCGGCGTCCGCGGCGCCGGCACCGCTACGGACGGCACCCTCCATCGTGGCGGGCCAGCCGGTGGCGGTCCATGCGCCGGCCAGGAAGAGGCCGGCCTCACGGGTGCGCGTCCCCGGCCGCAGCCGGCCGACGCCGGGAGCGGGCGCGAAGGTCGCCGTACGCTCCCGGGTGACGAAGAAGTCCCTGATGCCGGCCCCGCGGGCGGCGGGCAGGAGCCGCTCCAGCTCGGGCAGGTAACGCGCCCGCAGCTCGGCGACGGGGAGGTCGATCTCCTCGTCGGCGGCGGACTGGGAGACAGCGAGGTACTGGCCGGGGCCGGTGAGCCCGGAGGCCTCGGTCCGGTCGAAGACCCACTGGACCGGTGAGCCGAGCGCGGCGAAGAACGGCTGCCTGAGCACCTTGCGGTCGTAGACCACGTGCACGTTGAGGATGGGCGAGGTGCCGATCTCCAGCAGCCGCTCGGGGGCGTCGAGCGCACCCTCGGGCAGCAGGTCATGGGCCTCGCGCTGCGGCACGGCCAGCACGACCGTGTCGGCCTCGATGCGTTCGGCGCCGGTGTCGACCACCCAGCGTCCGTCGTCGGTACGGGTGAGCGCTCCGGCCTTCGTGCGCAGTTCGGTGCGGACGCCGGCGGAGTCCAGGGCCTTGCGGCTGAGGGTGTCGTGGACGTCCCCGAGCGGCACGGAGGCCCAGCCGATGTCGGCGGCGCCGGGTTCGGAGAGGAGTCCGGTCTTGAAGACCTTCGCGGCGAGCGCGAGCGAGGAGTTCGGCGCGGTGGCGTTGAGCGTGGCCACGCCGACGAGGTCCCAGAGGGCTTCGACGGTGCGGGGCGACTGTCCGTGCCGGGCGAGCCAGCTGCCGAAGTCGACATCGTCGAGCGCGGGGTCGTCCGGGTCCAGCCGGCCGAGCGCCAGCGCGGCCCGCCCGACGCTCGCGCGCTCGGCGAGCGAGAGGTGCGGGTAGGCGGCGAGTCCGGCGGCGAGGTGGAACGGGACCGGGAGGCCGTTGCGGCGCAGCCGTCCGAGCCGGGGGCCCGCGAGCCGCCCCACGTCGAGGACGGGCACGTCAAGACGGTTTTGCAGGGGTGCCAGACGCGCGCCGTCGACCCGGTCGAGGAACCAGCGGTAGGCGGTGCAGCAACGCAGGTAGACGTGCTGGCCGTTGTCGACCGTCAGTTCCCCGCGCCGGAAGGAGAAGGCCAGGCCGCCGAGCCGGGGCCGCCCTTCGAGCAGGGTCACGTCAAGCCCGGCATCGGCCAGGCGCAGGGCCGCCGTCATGCCGGCGAGCCCGCCCCCGATCACGACCGCGCGCGAGGAACGCAGGGCGTCGTCCGTCATGCGTCCCCCTCTCGCCGGGTCTTTTCAGTCAGGGACGCATCCGTGCGACAGGGGGTTGCCCGTCGTACGGAGTGATCATCCATGAGACACATGGTGCGCGAGATGTCCCTGCGGCGCATTCAGACACGCCCCCTGGTCGTGCGGCGTGAGATGTGGCGCGCGTCGAGACCCGACAGGCCGCGCACCGCCACGTACGCCTTCTCGTGGCCCGGGAGCGAGACCCGGCCGCGCAGCACCGCCTCGGGGTCGCGCTCGATCCGGTCGAGGAGCCGGCGGTAGATGCCGGCCATGGCCGCCACGCAGGCCCCGCTGCGCCGGTCGAGCATGGGCAGCAGCCGGTAGCCCTCGGCGAACAGGGCCCGGGCGCGCCGGACCTCGAAGTGGACCAGCCCGGCGAAGTCGGAGCCGGGCGGCGGGGTGGCCCGGTGGAAGCCCGCCGAGCAGCCGAACTTGGCGAGGTCGTCGGCGGGCAGGTAGGTGCGCCCGTTGCCCGCGTCCTCGCGCACGTCGCGCAGGATGTTCGTCAGCTGGAGGGCGAGGCCGAGGGTGTCCGCGTACTCGGCGGCGCGCTCGATGCCCGGGGCGCCGGGTTCCGTGCCGAAGACCCCGAGGCTGAGGCGGCCGATGGCGCCCGCGACGCACCGGCAGTAGGTCTTGAGGTCGTCCCACGTCTCGTAGGTCGCGCCGCGCACGTCCATCAGCACGCCGTCGATGAGCTCGTCGAGCCCTTCGAGCGGCAGCGGGAACCGGCGGGCGGCGTCGGCGAGCGCGACGGCCACCGGATCGGTGTCGTCCTCGTCGACCGCTCCTCCGCGGATCCGGTCCAGCACCGCGCGGGTGCCCTCCAGGCGGACGCGCTTGGTCTCCGGGTCCAGTTCGCCGTCGCCGATGTCGTCGACCCGCCGGGAGAAGGCGTACAGGGCCGACATGGCCTGCCGCTTGTCGACGGGCAGCAGCCTGATGCCGTACGCGAAATTACGCGCCTGCTGTCCGGTGACCGCCTCGCAGTAACTGTATGCGGCCTGTACCGGTGCCGACATGTACGTCGTCTGTCCCTCCACGGTCCGGCTCACCCCTCTCTACGCGCTCTTCGCAAAACAACTCCCACCTCGCGCAGCAGGCTGGGCTTGGTGGGTTTCGGGGGTCCGGGCAGTACGTCGAACCCGGCGGCCGCGATCGCGGTGAGGGCGGCACGCCCCCCTCCCACGAATCCGGCGAGAAGCAGCTTGAGCCTGCCGTGGACGCTACCCACCAGGGGGGTGCCTTCATTCAGCAGATCCGCGGCGCGTTCGGCTTCGTACGCGATCAGTGCCCGCACGGACGCGCCCCCGGAGGGGGCCGCCAGGTCGGCTTCGGTGACATGGAACCTCGCCATGTCGTCGGCCGGCAGATAGATCCGGTCACGGTCGAGGTCCTCGGCGACGTCCTGCAGGTGCTCGACGATCTGCAGCGCGGTGCAGACCGCGTCGGAGCGGCGGACGCGCTCGGGACTGGCCGTTCCGGTGAGCTGGAGGACCAGGCGGCCGACGGGGTTGGCGGAGAGCTCGCAGTAGCCGAGGAGCTCCTCGTACGTCCCGTAGCGGCGGATCTTCTGGTCCTGCCGGTTGGCCTCGATGAGGCCGAGGAAGGGTTCGGGGGTGAGCGTGCGGCGCCGCACGGTGGGGCGCAGCGCCCGCAGCAGCGGATGGTGCGGGGTCCCGCCGGTGGTGGCGAAGATGCGGCGCAGGTCCGTCTCGAGCGCGTCGAGCATCGCGACCCGGTCCTCGCCCTGTTCCGGGTCGAGACCGAGGTGCCGTGCGTCGGCGCCACCGGGGGCGAGGTCGCCGTCGCCGATGTCGTCGACGAGCCGGGCGAATCCGTAGACGGCCATCAGGTCGTCGCGCCACGCGCGCGGCAGGAAGAAGGGTGCCACCGGAAAGTTCTCGTCGGCGGCCTTGTCAAGGGTTCCGGGTACGGCGGAATCAAGCCGCGCCTGCGGGGTACGGGTCACTGCGTACCGCCCTGCGCGGGGACGGCGTGAGTACCTCGGAGCTGGAGATCGTCCGTCATAGCCGTCACATCTCCCGTTCTACACTGCTGACCCAAAACATCCCATTCCGGACACGCCGCCCGCTCTCCCGAGTGCGGAGGACGACTACGAGCCGTCCACCCAGGCGGTATCGCCCCACTTGCAACGAATCAGCACCGGTACAGCTTACGTTGTACAACGCTCATCCATACGCCGGGGTGCGGGGCACGCGACACCTGTGTGCTTCGCTTTGTCAACTTTCCCCTCGCGCAAGGAAATTGACGTCATCCGGCGGGAGGAGATCTTGCCGGGCGGCGTACGACGAGCCGTGGACGTCCGGGGCACGGTCCGCGATCCGGAAGCAGCACAGCGGCCTTTGCCGGAATGCTCCGGCAAAGGCCGCTGTGGCGCGCGACGTCGAGGACGCCCTACTTGCCCGTCTCGCGCTCGTACGCCTTGAGGACCTCGTCGGTCGGTCCGTCCATCAGCAGTTCGCCCTTTTCCAGCCACAGCACCCGGTCGCAGGTGTCCCTGATCGACTTGTTGCTGTGACTGACCAGGAAGACGGTGCCCGCCTCCTTGCGGAGCTCCCGGATGCGCTCCTCGGAGCGGATCTGGAACTTGCGGTCACCGGTCGCCAGCGCTTCGTCGATCATGAGGACGTCGTGGTTCTTGGCCGCGGCGATGGAGAAGCGCAGCCGGGCGGCCATACCGGAGGAGTACGTCCGCATCGGGAGGGTGATGAAGTCGCCCTTCTCGTTGATGCCGGAGAAGTCGACGATGTCCTGGTACCGCTCGCGGATCTCCTCGCGGCTCATCCCCATGGCGAGCCCGCCGAGCACGACGTTGCGCTCGCCCGTCAGGTCGCTCATCAGCGCCGCGTTCACCCCGAGCAGCGAGGGCTGTCCGTCCGTGTACACCTTGCCCTGCTCGGTCGGCAGCAGTCCGGCGATGGCCCGCAGCAGGGTGGACTTGCCGGAGCCGTTCGTCCCGATGAGGCCGATGGCCTCGCCCCGGTACGAGGTGAAGGAGACGCCGCGTACGGCGTGCACCTTGCGGACCCCGCGCTCCTCGCCCTTGCCGCGGCGCAGTATCCGGCTCAGTGCCGCGGTGGCGCTGCCCTTGCCACCGCCGGCGCCATTGACGCGGTACACGATGTGCACATCGTCGGCGATCACGGTGGGGACGCGCCCCGCGGTGTTGTCCTCAGCCACGGCCGTACCGCTCCTCTGCCTTCCAGAAGTACACGAAGCCCGCAGCACCCACCACGAGCGCCCAGGCCAGACCCACCACCCAGACGTGCGCCGGCAGGTTCTCGGAGCCGTACCCGTCGATCATCGCGAACCGGATCAGGTCCATGTAGATGGCCGCCGGGTTGTACTGCAGTACGTCCGTGATCCAGGCCGGCTTGTCGGCGAGCATCTCCTTGATGGAGAACATGACGCCGGAGGCGTACATCCAGGTCCGTATGACGAACGGCATCAGCTGGGCCAGGTCGGGCGTCTTGGCCCCGAGCCTCGCCATGATCAGTGCCAGTCCGGTGTTGAAGAGGAACTGCAGCGCCAGCGCCGGAACCACCAGCAGCCAGGACAGCTTCGGATAGCTGCCGAATCCCACGGTCACGGCGACCAGCACGATCATCGAGTACAGCAGCTGCTGGAGCTGCTGTAGCGAGAACGAGATGGGCAGCGAGGCACGCGGGAAGTGCAGCGCCCGCACCAGCCCGAGGTTGCCGGAGATCGCGCGGACCCCCGCCATCACCGAGCTCTGGGTGAAGGTGAAGACGAACACGCCGGTCACCAGGAACGGGATGAAGACCTCCGAAGACATCCCCCTCTTCGTTCCGAGGATCAGGCCGAAGATGACGAAGTACACCGCGGCGTTCAGGAGCGGGGTGGCCACCTGCCACAGCTGCCCCAGCTTGGCCTGGCTGTACTGGGCGGTCAGCTTGGCCCGGGAGAACGCCAGGATGAAGTGGCGTCGTCCGCGGAGCTGGCGCATGTACTCGAAGAGTCCGGGCCGTGCCCCGCTGACCGTCAGACCGTACTTCGTGGCCAGATCGGCTGGGCTCAGACCGTCGTCGGCCGATGGCGGGGTGCTCAACGCAACAGCACCGTCATGGGTTGTGTCACTCACCAGATGAAACTCTCGTATTCAAAACGCGCAGCCAGTCGCGGGCGCGGCTCAGGGCGGACAGGTCCCGACAAGAAAATTTACGCCTCATGCTCCCAGAGGCGAAACGTCTCAGATCACCGGAGGACGGCCGAGTCTGGTCAGCCGCCACACCGTACGCCACTTCATCGGACGGCGCGGTCCGCAGGGTGTCGACCAGCCCTCGCGGAAGCCGCCGAACCACGCCTTCAGCGCCGGGCCCGAGGGCTTGCGGAGCAGGGTCAGCAACAGCCACACCCCGAGATACACGGGAACCAGGGGCGCCGGCAGATTGCGCCGGGCCAGCCAGACCCGGTTACGGGCCACCATGCGGTGGTAGACGGCGTGCCGCGACGGGGCGGTCGTCGGGTGGTTGAGGACCATGTCCGCGCGGTAGTCGATCATCCAGCCGGCGTCCAGCGCCCGCCACGCGAGGTCGGTCTCCTCGTGCGCGTAGAAGAAGTCGCCGGGCAGCGGGCCGACCTCGGCGATGACCCGGGTGCGTACGGCGTTGGCGCCCCCGAGGAAGGTCGTGACCCGCGAGGAGCGCATCGGGTCGGCGGCGCGCAGCCGCGGAACGTGCCGGCGCTGGGTCTCGCCGGTGTCCGGGTCGGCGATCCGGAAGCTGATGATGCCGAGTCTCGGATCGGCCTCGAACGCCTGCCGGCACAGCTCGGCGGTGTCGGTGAGCGGGAGGTGGCCGTCGTCGTCGAGGAAGAGCAGCGCGTCGACGTCGGCGCCGGAGGGGCCGAAGGCCTCGATGCCCACGTTGCGGCCGCCGGGAATGCCCAGGTTCTCGGGCAGTTCGACGGTCCGCACGCCTGCGGGGACCTCGGGAACGGGGGATCCGTTGCCGACGACGACCACCTCGATCCGGTCGCCGTCCTGCGCGGCGACCGAATCGAGCAGGGCGCGCAGCTCGGCCGGGCGGTTGCCCATCGTGATGATGACCGCGCCGAGTTTCATGGGGGAGCTCACTTCAGCCTGCTCGATGCCAGGACCGACACGAGGTGGAGGAGGGTCTGCAGCAGGGCGATGCCGGCCAGCACCGCGACCGCGAGGCGGCTGAAGAAGAGGTCGTCACGGACGGCGTCCAGGACGGCCGCGACCAGGATGACCAGCGACGCCTCGACGCACAGGATCAGCCGGTGGAACTTGAGCGCGCCGGCGGCCCGGCGGGCGAACGCCATGCCGGAGGAGCGCGGCTCGGAGGCGGCCTCCTTGACCGGCGGCAGCCCGCCCTGGTGGCGCGCGACCCCGACCAGGTCGGTCTCGGCCTTGATCAGGATGGCGCCCAGCGCGGCGAGCGTGCCCAGGAAGGCCCACAGCCAGTCGATGCGCCCGGTGCCCCACAGGTCGGCGGCGCGCAGGCCGAAGCCGACCAGCACGGCGGCGTCGCAGAGGTAGGCGCCGACCCGGTCCAGATAGACCCCGCCCAGGGAGAACTGCTTCTTCCAGCGGGCGAGCTCGCCGTCGACGCAGTCCAGCAGCAGGTAGAGCTGGACCATGAGGACGCCGAGCAGGGCGCCGGGGATGCCCGGGACGAGCAGGGCCGGTGCGGCGAGTACACCGGCGATGGTCATCAGGTAGGTCAGCTGGTTGGGCGTGACCTTGGTGTTCACCAGGTACCGGTCCACACGCAGCGAGACCTCGCGCATGTATATCCGGCCCGCCCAGTGCTCGCCGCTGCGCCGGTCCTTGACGCCCGGGGGGTGAACGACAGGGCGGAGTTCAGCTACTGATGGTCTTGGCATAGTCGGCGTACGCGTCCCTGATCTGGTCGGTGGACAGGTTGAGGTGCTCCAGGACCGTGAAACGTCCCGGGCGGGTCTGCGGGGCGTAGTCGACGGCCTGGACGAACTCGTCGACGGTGAAGCCGATCTCCTCGGGCACGACCGGCAGACCGTGCCGCCGGAGTACGTCGGCGAAGAGGCCGGACTCCTCGTGGGCGCCGCGCAGGTGCATGGCGAAGGCGGCACCGAGGCCGACCTGCTCGCCGTGGCTGGCGGCGCGCTTGGGGAAGAGGAGGTCGAAGGCATGGCTGATCTCGTGGCAGGCACCGGACGACGGGCGGGTGTCCCCGCTGATCGAGATGGCGATGCCGGAGAGCACCAGCGACTCGGCCAGGACGGTGAGGAACTCGTCGTCGGCGACCGTGCCGGGGTGCCGCAGGACGGATTCGCCCGCGGTACGGGCCATGGCGGCGGCCAGTCCGTCGATCTGCTCGTCGTTGACCTGGTGCGAGAGCTCCCAGTCGGCGATCGCGGAGATGTTGGAGATCGCGTCGCCGACGCCGGAGCGCACGAAGCGGTCCGGGGCTTGGCGGATCACCGAGAGGTCGATCACCATGGCGATCGGCATCGGGACACCGTAGGAACCGCGGCCGTTGTCGTTGTCCAGGGTGGCGACGGGCGAACAGAGGCCGTCGTGGGCGAGGTTGGTGGCGACCGAGACCAGCGGCAGGCCGACCCGGGCCGCGGCGTACTTCGCCACGTCGATGATCTTGCCGCCGCCGAGGCCGACCACGGCGTCGTAGCGCTTGCCCTTGATGTCGTCGGCCAGCTTCACCGCGGCATCGATGTCTCCGCCCGCGACGCAGTACCAGTCGGCGCCCGGCAGCGCCGGTGCGAGCTTCTCGCGCAGGGCCAGCCCGGATCCGCCGCTGATGGCGATCGCGAGCTTGCCGGAGGCGGAGATCCGCTGGTCGACGAGGAGACCGGCCAGGTCGTCCATGGCGCCCCGGCTGATGTCGACGAAGACCGGGGAGGGGATGAGTCGGGTCAGTACCGGCACGCGATCTCCCTGCCCTTCGCGAGGTCGTCGTGGTTGTCGATCTCGACCCAGGTCACATCGCCGATGGGAGCCACGTCGACGGTGAAGCCGCGGTTGACGAGCTCCTGGTAGCCGTCCTCGTAGTAGAGGTCCGGGTCGCGTTCGAACGTCGCCCTGAGCGCGTCGGCGAGCTCCTCTGCGGCCTCGGCCTCGATGAGGGTGACGCCGATGTACTCGCCGGTGGCGGTGGCCGGGTCCATCAGCTTGGTGATGCGCCGCACGCCCTTGTCGCCGTCGGTGATGACCTTCATCTCCTCGTCGGCGAGGTTCTTCACCGTGTCGAGGGCGAGGATGATCTTCTGGCCCTTGCCCCGCGCGTCCAGCAGGGTGCGCTCGACGGAGACCGGGTGGACGGTGTCGCCGTTGGCGAGGATCACTCCGCGCTTGAGGACCTCGCGGGCGCACCACAGGGAGTAGGCGTTGTTCCACTCCTCGGCCTTGTCGTTGTCGACGAGGGTGAGCTCGAGGCCGTACTTCGCCTCCAGCTCCTCCTTGCGGTCGTAGACCGCTTCCTTGCGGTAGCCGACGACGATCGCGACCTCGGTGAGCCCGATCTCGGCGAAGTTGGCCAGCGTGAGGTCGAGGACCGTCTTCTCGCCGTCCACCGGCACGAGGGCCTTGGGGAGCGTGTCGGTGTAGGGGCGCAGCCGCCGTCCTGCGCCGGCTGCCAGTACGAGGCCGATCATGCGGGTTCTCCTTCGTCGTGAACGGCGGGCGCCCCGGAGGACACCCAGAAGCGGATGGACTCCACGAGCGCGACCAGTGCGACGGCCACCGCGAGGACGGTGAGGGCCACGGTGAAGTCGGAGCCCCCCGTGAGTACGGCGGCGAGTACGGCCACCACCAGGGTCCGGCCCTCGTGCCCGCCGATCGTGCGCACCAGCCACCGGGGCGGGGCGCCGGTGCCGCCCCGAATGCGGTACACCGTGTCGTAGTGATGGTAGGCGACCGCCGAAACGAGGCCGAAGGCCGCGGGCAGCGCACCGTCGATGTCGCTGCGGGCGGCCAGGATGAGGATCGTGCAGTACTCCGCCGCCCGGAAGACGGGGGGTACGAGCCAGTCGAGTGCGCCCTTGAGGGGGCGGGCCACGGCTATGCCGGAGCAGATCGCGTAGAACACCGCGGCGGCGATCATCTGCCGGCTGCCGAAGGGCTGCTGCAGTGCGGCGGCGATCAGGGCTCCGGTGCCGACGACCGCCACCACCGGAGCGCTCCAGGCGCCGGGGATCCGGGGGCCGCGGGCCGCGACCAGTTCGGCGACCGGGCCGGAGTCGGCGAGGTCGGCGAGGGCCTGGGCGGCCCGGTCGGTGCGGCGGGCCCTGCGGGTCAGCGACCGCAGCACCCGGCCGGCCGTGGTGTAGCAGGCGGCGAAGGCGCAGCCGACGAGCAGCGCGTAGAAGACGATCCGCGGGGTGGTCACCGCGGTCAGTACGGCGATCATCGCCCAGCGCTCACCGATCGGGAGCACGATCATGCGGCGCACCCAGACCGTCCAGCCGACGCTGTCGAGCTTGTCGGACAGGGCGGCCGTGGGGCTGGAGTTCGCGACCGCGTCGTGGTTCGCCTCGTTGAACGAGAAGTCGATGACGTGCCGGCAGGACTGGAGCACCATCGCGCCCAGCGCCAGTGCCCAGACGTCATCGCCCCCGCGGGCGGCGCCGAGGGCCAGGCCCGCGTAGTAGGCGTACTCCTTGGCGCGGTCGAAGGTGGCGTCCAGCCACGCGCCCATCGTCGAGTACTGCAGCGAGTAGCGGGCGAGCTGCCCGTCGGTGCAGTCCAGCACGAAGGAGAAGAGGAGGAGCAGGCCGGCGGCGACGTAGCCGCCGCGGGTGCCGGTGGCCGCGCAGCCCGCCGCGACCAGGGCCGTCAGCAGGGACGCGGTGGTGACCTGGTTCGGGGTGAACCCGCGGCGCGCGCACCAGCGTGCGATGTAGCGCGAGTACGGGCTGATGCAGTGCGTGGTGAAGAAGCCGTCGCGGGCCTTCACGGCGCTGCGCAGCCGGACCGCCTCGTCGTCGACGGCGGCGACGCCGGCCTCCGCGGTGGTGCGTGCGGCCCCGTCCGGCGGTACGACGGCGACGAGCGAGCCGAGCTCCGGGCGCTGGACCTCGGTGCCCTCCGCCTCCATCGTGGCGGCGAGCCGCCCCGGCACGGTGCGGTCGGTGACCACGACGGTGCTGCCGGGCGGACCGGCCGGGACTCCGGCGCCGACCGCCTCCGTGGTGGTGCGCAGGGCGCCGACCAGGGCGGAGCGTGCCTCGGGCTGCGCGGTGAGCGCACCGGGCACGGTGGCGGCGGGGAAGCGGGGGTCGGTCAGCCCGAGCCGTAGGGCATGGACGTGACCGACGAAACGGGGGTCGACGAGGGCGACGCGGCTGTCGGCCGGCACCGCGGACAGCAACCGGGCCGCCTCGGTGACGTCGGCGGCGGTCTGTACGTCGAAGCCCAGTGACCTCAGATCGTCCTGGAGTGACGATCCGGGTACCGGAGCACCTGTGAGAATGGCGGTCGACAGACGAACTCACTCCTTGGTGCTGACACGGGTCGGCGCGCGACAGTGCGGCCCTGAATGCGGCCGGCGGCATGTCGGCAGAGGCTATCGGATGAACGGAAGCGGGAGTTCACTGCCCGTTTGTGCTCCGTTCCGGGCGGACCGGCATCATCGGGGCCCGTCCGCGATCATCATCGTCGATCGCCGCCTCACCTGACAAAAATGGCTGCTTCGCCCGGCCGAAACACGGGTCCGCGGTCGCCGGGGAGGGCACGCGGAGCCTCGTCGCCATCGCCGGACCCTCTAACCTGACCGGCATGACATGGCTGATCACAGGCGGGGCCGGATACATCGGGGCACACGTGGTGCGGGCGATGAGGGCGGCCGGCGAGAGGGTGGTCGTGCTCGACGACCTCTCGACGGGGAATCCGGACCGGCTGGCGGACGACGTCCCGCTGGTCCGGGGCTCGGCGGCCGACCGCGCACTGCTCGACCTCGTGCTCGCGGAGCACGAGGTGACCGGTGTGGTGCATCTCGCGGCGAAGAAGCAGGTCGGCGAATCCGTCGAGAAGCCGCTCCTGTACTACCGGGAGAACGTCGCCGGACTGAACGTCCTCCTGGAGGCCGTCGTGGCGGCCGGGGTGCGCCGCTTCCTGTTCTCGTCGTCGGCCGCGGTCTACGGCGTACCGGAGGCGGAGCTGATCACCGAGGCCGCGCCCTGCGTCCCGATCAGTCCGTACGGCGAGACCAAGCTCGCCGGCGAGTGGCTGGTGCGGGCGGCCGGGCGGGCGCACGGAATGTCCACCGGCTGTCTGCGCTACTTCAACGTGGCGGGCGCCGCCGAGCCGCGGTTGTCGGACACGGGCGTCTTCAACGTGATCCCGATGTTCTTCGACCGGCTGACCCGAGGTGAGGCGCCGCGGATCTTCGGGGACGACTACGCCACACCCGACGGCACGTGCGTCCGCGACTACATCCACGTGGCCGATCTGGCGGACGCGCATCTGGCCGTCGCCCGGCAGCTGGCCACGCAGGACGGACCCGGGGACCTGACCGTGAACATCGGCCGTGGCGAGGGCGTCTCGGTGCGCGAGCTCGCCGATCTGGTGGCGGAGATCACGGGGTACGGGCTGAAGCCCGAGATCGAGCCGCGCAGGGCCGGGGACGCCGCGAAGGCGGTCGCCTCGTGCGAGCGGATGTCCGGCGAGCTGGGCTGGACCGCCCGGCGCGGGGTGCGGGACATGGTCGGCTCGGCGTGGCAGGGCTGGCTGCTGCACCACCCGGCTCCGTCGGCGCCCCAGGGATGAGGGGGCGGTCCGCCGCTCTGACCTGCGAGCATTTCCGCAGGTCAGAGCAGTTGACAACGGTGTTCAGTGCCGTGTTGCCCGATACCCCCCACCCGTAGTTCACTGACAGTGTCCGGGCCGTTCGCGTCCGGGCCCGCAGACGACCGGGAGGCGTCCCCATGGGGGCAGGGCACGATCACGGACACGCGCACGGAGGGCCGGCGCCCACGGGCACGGCGGCCGCCGCGTACAAGGGGCGGCTGAGGATCGCGCTGGGCATCACGCTGGCCGTGGCGGTGATGGAGGTCGTCGGGGGTGCGCTGTCGGGTTCGCTCGCGCTGATCGCCGACGCGGCCCATATGGCGACGGACGCCCTCGGTCTGGGCATGGCGCTGCTGGCGATCCACTTCGCCAACAAGCCGGCCGGGCCGAACCGGACCTTCGGCTACGCCCGCGCCGAGATCCTCGCCGCGCTGGCCAACTGTGTCCTGCTGCTGGGTGTGGGTGGCTATCTGCTCTTCGAGGCGGTGGATCGCTTCATCACCCCGACCGAGACCCGGGGCGGGCTGACCATCGCCTTCGCCCTGGTCGGCCTGGTCGCGAACATGGTGTCGCTGTCGCTGCTGGTGCGCGGGCAGAAGGACAGTCTCAATGTGCGCGGCGCCTATCTGGAGGTGCTGGCGGACGCCCTCGGTTCGGTCACCGTGCTGGTGTCGGCGGGCGTCATCCTGGCGACCGGCTGGCAGGCCGCGGACCCCGTCGCGTCGCTGGTCATCGGGCTCATGATCGTCCCGCGCACGGTGAAGCTGCTCCGCGAGACGCTGAACGTACTGCTGGAGTCGGCCCCGCCGGGGGTCGACATGGGCGAGGTGCGCGATCACATCACGGCCCTGCCCGGGGTGCTGGACGTCCACGACCTGCACGCCTGGACGATCACGTCGGGCATGCCGGTGCTGTCGGCCCATGTGGTGGTGCATCAGGAGTTCCTCGACTCGATCGGGCACGAGAAGCTCCTCCATGAACTGCAGGGCTGTCTCGGCGACCACTTCGACGTCGAGCACTGCACCTTCCAGCTGGAGCCGAGCGGCCACGCCGAGCACGAGGCGAGGCTCTGTCACTGACTCGGGGATCCGGACGAGAGGCCCTGGGCGTGTAGGGTTTTCGGAGCGATGTACGAAACACTCAAGGGTTGCCCACGTTGACCGACGACGATCAGTCCCTGAACGACTCGCCCGCCTCTTCTCCGCACGACAGCGGTCCGCAGCCTTCGGGCCCCATCCGCTGGAGGACCCGTCCCGAGACGGCTGACGACACCGCCGCCGTGCACGCGGTCAACGCCGCCGCGTTCCCGACGGAGGCGGAGGCCGATCTGGTCGACGCCCTGCGGAAGGACCCGTCGGCCTGGCTGCCCGGGCTCTCCTACGTCGCCGAGGCGCCCGACGGTTCCCTCGCCGCCTGCGCGCTGCTGACCCGGTGCCTCGTCGGGGGCGTACCGGCACTCGCGCTCGCCCCGGTGGCCACCGCTCCGGTGCATCAGCGCCGGGGGGCGGGGCAGGCCGTCGTGCGGGCCCTGCTCGATGCCGCCGAGCGGCGGGGGGAGCCCCTGGTCCTGGTTCTCGGTCATCCCGAGTACTACCCGAAGTTCGGTTTCGTGCCCGCGTCGCGGTACGGGATCCGGCCGGGCTTCGAGGTGCCGGACGAGGCGATGATGGCTCTGGTCCTCGATGATTCCGCGCCCGTTCCCCGGGGCACGATCGCATATCCGGCCGCTTTCGGGGTCTGACGCGGCGACCTGGTCGACGGCCTCCGGATGGTGTGCCGTGGCCGGACATGCCAGGACCCGAAGTGCGGACAAGCCGTATTTGTACGGCAGACTTGAGCAGACTCGACGGGACCGGCGCTCGGGGCCGAGTCCATAGCGAAGGATGGGTATGCCGACCACACCAGCCACCGCGGCGAACAACTCGTCGACCGGCGCAGCAGAAGCGATCATGCTCGAACTGGTCGACGAGAACGGCACCACCATCGGCACGGCGGAGAAGCTCGCCGCCCACCAGGCACCCGGTCAACTGCACCGGGCGTTCTCCGTGTTCCTCTTCGACGAGCAGGGCCGGCTGCTGCTCCAGCGACGCGCGCTCGGCAAGTACCACTCCCCCGGTGTCTGGTCCAACACCTGCTGCGGCCATCCGTATCCGGGCGAGGCGCCCTTCGCCGCCGCCGCCCGCCGGACGTACGAGGAGCTGGGCCTCTCCCCCTCGCTGCTGGCCGAGGCGGGCACGGTGCGCTACAACCACCCGGATCCCGCTTCGGGTCTGGTCGAGCAGGAGTTCAACCACCTCTTCGTGGGGATGGCCCAGGATCAGCTGCGGCCCGATCCGGAGGAGGTCGGCGAGACGGCCTTCGTGACGGCCGGGGAGCTGGCCGAGCGGCACGCCGGGTCGCCCTTCTCCGCCTGGTTCATGACCGTTCTGGACGCCGCCCGTCCCGCGATCCGGGAACTGACCGGTCCGGGCGCCGGCTGGTAGACGCACGCCGGCGCGGAGGGGTCACAGGCGGGTGCTGAGCGGCAGCGCCGCCCAGATGACCTTTCCGCCGCCCGCGGTGTGCTCCACGTCGCACATCCCGCCGGCTTCCCGGGTGATCTCCCGCACCAGCAGGAGTCCGCGCCCACCGGTCTGCGCGTAGTCCGTCTCCAGCGCCGTCGGGCGGTAGGGGTGGTTGTCCTCGACGGACACCCTGATCCACTCGGCACCGACGGCCACCTCGACCGCGAGTTCCGGCGAGAGCAGGGCGGCATGCTTCACCGCATTGGTCGCCAGCTCGGAGACGATGAGCAGCAGGCCCTGGGCGATGTCGTCGTCCAGGGGGACGCCCTGGCGTTCCAGCAGATCGCGCACGGCGTGCCGGGCCCGGGGTACGGACACGTCGGTGGCCGGGGCGGTGAACCGCCAGACCCCCTCGTACGACACGGGCCGGGCGGGCACACTCCCGCGGCTCTCCATTGTCCGGTACCCGCTCTCCACTCGGTGGTGACTGGACGTCGAGTACAGGGTGCGGGGCGTAGTCGGTTCGGTCCGGGCGACTGAACAGAAGTCGACCCCAATCGTCGGAACTTGACCGAATCGGCCTGACTGCGTCAACTTTCGGACCGATTCTGATCCTCCGCAGCAGAGCTGTCCGCGCGTGCGCCGGGCGCCCCAGGCCCGCGTGACCGCTTCGCGCCCCCCTTCTTGATCACAGGTTCGAACGGCATGGATAGCATCCGGCGTATGGACCGTACGGAACCCCGACTGCACCACACCGTCGCGGACGGCGTCGCCACCGTCGTCATCGACAACCCCGCCAAGCGCAACGCGATGACGACCGCCATGTGGCAGTCGCTGCCCGTGCTGCTCGAAGAGCTGGCCGCGGACCCGTCGGTCCGCGCCCTGGTGCTGACCGGCGCCGGTGACACCTTCTGCGCGGGGGCGGATATCTCCTCGCTGCGCGACCCCTCGGGGGCCCCACAAGGTCTCGCCGTGGCGGCGGAGGAGGCACTGGCCGCCTTCCCCCGGCCGACGCTCGCCGCGGTGCGCGGCTACTGCGTGGGCGGCGGCAGCCAGTTGGCGGCAGCCTGCGACCTGCGGTTCGCGCAGGAGGGTGCGTCGTTCGGCGTCACCCCGGCGAAGCTGGGCATCGTGTACCCCGCGTCGTCGACCCGGCGGCTGGTCGCGCTCACCGGGCCGGCGACCGCCAAGCACCTGCTGTTCTCCGGTGAGCTGATCGGGACGGACCGGGCCCTGCGGACCGGTCTGGTGGACGAGGTGCTGCCCGTCGGCGAACTGGACGAGCGGGTCGAGGCGTACGTACGGACGCTGGTGTCGCGTTCGCGGCTGACCCAGGCGGCGGCGAAGGAGTTCGCCGACGGGCGCGAGGACCGGGACGCCCACTGGGCCGCGCAGGCGCGCCGCGGCGGCGACACCGCGGAGGGTGTCGCCGCCTTCCTTGAGCGCCGGGCCCCGCGCTTCACCTGGCCGGCCGGAGCGTAGGGCGCCCCTACCGCAGGACGAAGCGGCTCCTGGCACGCCCCTCCTCGACGAGCGCGGCCGGGGCCTTCGCGGGCGATCCCGCGTCGTACGGCGGCTGGGGGTCGTACTCCGTGAACAGTTGCACGGCCTGGGCGTGCTCGTCGCCGGCGATCCGGCCGAGCAGGGTGAGGCCCATGTCGATGCCCGCCGAGACGCCTGCGGCAGTGACGTACTTGCCGTCGGTGACCACGCGTTCGCCGGTCGGCTCGGCGCCGTACTCCTTCAGCGTCTCCAGCGCGAGCCAGTGCGAGGTGGCGCGCCGCCCCTCCAGGAGCCCGGCGGCCGCGAGCAGCAGCGATCCGGTACAGACGGAGGTCGTCCAGGTGCTGGTGGCGTCGGCCCGGCGCAGCCAGCCGAGGAGGGCCTCATTGCCCATCTGCGCGCTCTGCCCGGGGCCACCGGGGACGATCAGCAGATCGGGGGCCGGGGCGTCGTCCAGTGCGCGGTCGGCGACCAGCGCGAGGCTGCCGCTGTCGTTGCGCACCGCACCGGCCGACTCGGCGACGAAGACGGTCTCGGCGCCGGGCGCGCGGCACAGGATCTCGTACGGTCCGACGGCGTCCAGCGCCGTGAAGCGGTCGAAGAGGAGGATGGCGATCCGCATGGCTGAGTGCCTGCCTTTCGGTCGGTGAGTGAGCTACTTCGGGTGGGGGCTGAACCGCCGGCGGTATTCGGCGGGTGCCGTTCCGACCGCCTTGAGGAACGCCCGGCGCATCGCCTCCGGGGTCCCGTAGCCGCAGGCCCTCGCGATCCCGGTGACGCCGTCGGTGGTGTCCTCCAGGAGCCGGCGGGCCTGTTCGAGGCGGACGCGGTCGACGTAACGGCCGGGTGTCACGCCGGTCTCCGCCTGGAAGGCGCGGGCGAAGTGGCGCGGGGAGAGCCGGGCGCGGGCGGCGAGGGACTCGACGGAAAGGTCCGCGGCGGGGTGTTCGGTGATCCAGTGCTGGACCTCGCGCAGCGGTTCGCGGCGGGCCGTCTGGGCGGTGAGCTGGGCACTGAACTGGGACTGGTTGCCGGGCCTGCGCAGGAACACCACCAGATGCCGGGCGACCGCGAGCGCGACCTCCCGGCCGTGGTCCTCCTCGACGAGTGCGAGCGCGAGGTCGATGCCCGCGGTGACCCCGGCGGAGGTGGCGAGCCTGCCGTCGCGCACGAAGATCGGCTCGGGGTCCACCTCGACGGCGGGGTACGTGCGGGCGAGGTGCTCGCAGACGTTCCAGTGGGTGGTCACCCGGTGCCCGTCCAGCTGTCCGGCCGCAGCCAGGAGCAGGGCGCCGCTGCAGACGGAGACGAGCCGTTCGGGGCGCGGGCCGTGCCGGCGCAGCCAGTCGACGAGGGCGGGGGCGGG
Organism: Streptomyces sp. NPDC005775; assembly: GCF_042871565.1. Lineage (NCBI taxonomy): Bacteria > Bacillati > Actinomycetota > Actinomycetes > Kitasatosporales > Streptomycetaceae > Streptomyces > Streptomyces sp. NPDC005775. Next base: position 687,880 of record NZ_JBIAIU010000001.1, read on the forward strand.
GTCCCTGGTGCCCCCGCCGCCCGGGACGAGAAGGGTGTGGGGTGTCGCGGCGTCGACGAGGCTGCCGTCGGGGACCACGGTGAGGCCGCAGGACGATCGCACAGGCGCGCCGTCCAGCGAGGCGGTGCGCAGCTCGTAGGAGACCTCCGGGAACCGGGAGGCGCCGGCGAAGACCTCCATGGGCCCGGTCACGTCGAGGCTCTGGATGCCGTCGAAGAGGACGACGAGCACGGATCGCTGCTTCATGTCCGCCATCCTGGGCGGCCGGGGCACATGGCCGCAATGACGAGATACCCACCTTTACTGCCATGCCGGGCTGCGGCGCAACTCACGCGGGTCCCGGGGTTCCGGCACGTACCGACCAGTCGGTAACGTGCAGGCATGAGTACTCTCCCGCCCCGTGCCGGACGCCGCTGCCACAACGCCCTCAACCCGCTTCACTCCGCGCTCTACTTCTCCCCCGACCTCGGCAAGGAACTCGGCGCGATCGGGATCGGCGATCCCTCCGCGGCCTACTTCGCCGCGCGCGCCGCCGCCCTGGGTGCGGTCGGGCCCGGCACGGTCACCGCCACCTTCTACAACTTCAACCACGACCTCGTGGCCAGGCACGTCCCCGCCGTCTGGGACATCGCCTCGCCGGAGGCGGTTCTGGCGGCGCGGCTGCGTGCCGCCGACTCGACGCTGCGCCGGCTGCTGGGCGAGGAGGTCATCGCCTCCCCCGAGATGGCCGAGGCCGCACAGCTGGCTCTGCGCGCCGCCGAGGGCTGTACGCGACACGCCCGGCCGCTCTACGCGGCGCACGCCGATCTCCCGGTGCCGCAGCAGCCGCACCTGGCGTACTGGCACGCCGCGACGCTGCTGCGTGAGCACCGCGGCGACGCCCATCTCGCCGCTCTCCTCGCGGCCTCGCTCGACCCGATGGAGGCCCTGGTCAGCCACACCGCCACCGGCAAGGGCATGGCGCCGCGCTGGATCCTGGCCAGCCGCGGCTGGCGGCGCACCGACTGGGAGGACGCGTCCGCACGGCTGCGCGAGCGTGGACTGCTCACCGGCGAGGGTGAGTTGACGGACGAGGGCACCGCGCTGCGGGCCGGCCTGGAGGAGACGACGGACCGGATGGACCTCGCCCCGTACGAACACCTCGGCGGCGCGGGCGTGGCCCGGCTCACGGAGCTGGGGCGCGGATTCCTCGGCATCGCGATGGCGGCCGGCGCGTTCCCCGCGGAAGCGACCGGCTGACCTGCCGGAAACCGACGGCCGGTAACTGGGGTGGTCGGGCGACACGGCGCCCGGCCACCCGGCACAATGCAGGCGAGTGGCTCCGCCGCCGGTCCGAACGGCCGGCCCCGGGCCCGACCAGCACAGCCAGCAGGAGAAGGCGAGTCGGTAGAACCGTGACGACGTCCATCGAAGGCAGGATCGCCGAGGAGCTCGGCGTACGCGAGCGACAGGTGAAGGCGGCCGTCGAGCTGCTCGACGGCGGATCGACCGTGCCGTTCATCGCGCGCTACCGCAAGGAAGCGACCGAGATGCTCGACGACGCGCAGCTGCGCACGCTCGAGGAGCGGTTGCGGTATCTGCGGGAGCTGGAGGACCGCCGGGCGGCGATCCTCGAATCCGTACGGGAGCAGGGCAAGCTCGACGAGGCGCTGGAGGCGCAGATCCGGGCCGCCGACACGAAGGCGCGCCTGGAGGACATCTACCTGCCGTTCAAGCCGAAGCGGCGGACCAAGGCGCAGATCGCCCGTGAGGCCGGTCTCGAACCGCTCGCCTCCGGGCTGCTCGACGACCCGTCGACGGACCCGCTCGCGGCGGCCGCGGCCTTCGTCGACGCGGACAAGGGGGTCGCGGACGCCGCGGCGGCCCTGGAGGGGGCCCGCGCCATCCTCGCCGAACGCTTCTCGGAGGACGCCGACCTGATCGGCGACCTGCGGGAGCGCATGTGGTCGCGCGGACGGCTGATGGCCAAGGTGCGGGACGGCAAGGAGGAGGCGGGCGCCAAGTTCGCGGACTACTTCGACTTCGCGGAGCCGTTCACCGCGCTGCCCTCGCACCGGGTGCTGGCGATGCTCCGGGGCGAGAAGGAGGACGTCCTCGACCTGGTCCTGGAGCCGGAGGAGCCGTCCGAGACGCCCGGCCCCTCGTCGTACGAGAACATGGTGGCCCGCCGCTTCGGGGTCAACGACCGCGGGCGCCCCGGTGACAAGTGGCTGGGCGACACGGTGCGCTGGGCCTGGCGGACCCGCATCCTCGTCCACCTCGGGATCGACCTGCGGCTGCGCCTGCGTACGGCGGCGGAGGACGAGGCGGTACGCGTCTTCGCGTCCAACCTGCGCGACCTCCTGCTCGCCGCGCCGGCCGGCACGCGGGCCACGCTGGGGCTCGACCCCGGCTTCCGTACCGGGGTGAAGGTCGCCGTCGTCGACGCGACCGGCAAGGTCGTCGCGACCGACGTCATCTACCCGCACGTACCGGCGAACAAGTGGGACCAGTCGCTCGCCAAGCTGGAGCAGCTGGCGAAGGCGCACGACGTCGACCTGATCGCGATCGGCAACGGCACCGCTTCGCGCGAGACGGACAAGCTCGCCGGTGAGCTGTGCGACAAGCACCCGGAGCTGAAGCTCACCAAGGTGATGGTGTCGGAGGCGGGCGCCTCCGTGTACTCGGCCTCGGCCTTCGCCTCGCAGGAACTCCCCGACATGGACGTGTCGTTGCGCGGCGCGGTCTCGATCGCGCGCCGCCTCCAGGACCCCCTCGCCGAGCTGGTGAAGATCGACCCGAAGTCCATCGGAGTCGGGCAGTACCAGCACGACCTGTCCGAGGTGAAGCTCTCACGCTCGCTGGACGCGGTCGTCGAGGACTGTGTGAACGGGGTCGGGGTCGACGTCAACACCGCGTCGGCGCCGCTGCTCTCGCGGGTCTCCGGCATCGGGTCGGGGCTCGCGGAGAACATCGTGGCGCACCGCGACGCCAACGGGCCGTTCCACTCCCGCAAGGGCCTCAAGGACGTGGCCCGGCTGGGCCCGAAGGCGTACGAGCAGTGCGCCGGCTTCCTGCGCATCCGGGGCGACGACCCGCTGGACGCGTCCAGCGTGCACCCGGAGGCGTACCCGGTGGTCCGCGCGATGGTGAAGCGGACGGGCGGCGACGTCGCGTCGCTGATCGGCAACTCGGGCGTGCTGCGGACGCTGCGTGCGGACGACTTCGTGGACGAGAAGTTCGGGCTGCCGACCGTCACCGACATCCTCAAGGAGCTGGAGAAGCCGGGGCGCGACCCGCGTCCGGCCTTCAAGACCGCCACCTTCAAGGAAGGCGTCGAGAAGATCGGCGACCTGGCCTCCGGGATGGTGCTGGAGGGTGTCGTGACGAACGTCGCGGCTTTCGGCGCGTTCGTGGACGTCGGGGTGCACCAGGACGGTCTGGTGCACGTGTCGGCAATGTCGAGGACCTTCGTGAAGGACCCCCGGGATGTCGTGAAGCCGGGTGACATCGTCAGGGTCAAGGTCATGGAGGTCGACATCCCCCGGAAGCGGATCTCGTTGACGCTGCGGCTGGACGACGAGGCGGGGGCGGGCTCCGGTGCGGGTTCCGGTGCGGGTTCCGGTGCCTCCGCCGGTGAGCGTGGCGGGCGTCCGCCGCGACAGCGGCAGGGGCAGCAGGGCGGATCGGGTGCGCGGGGCGGTCAGGCCGGCGGCCAGGGCGGCCAGGGGCGTGAGCGGCGCGGTGGCGGGGGCGGCAACGGCGGGGGCGCTCGTCAGGCGCCGGCCGCTGCTCCGGCGAGCGGGGCGATGGCTGACGCGTTGCGGCGGGCGGGGCTGCTGGAGCCGAAACAGGGCGGCAAGAAGCGGTAACCCGGCGGGGCGGGGTGGGGCGAGTGGGGGTGGGGCGCCTGCGGCGGGCCTGTTCCCCTACCCGCCCCTTCCCGTAACCGGGGCTCCGCCCCGGACCCCGCTCCTCAAACGCCGGAGGGGCTGGAGGGCCGGGCCGGACGGGCTGAATGGGGTCAGATTTCCGTCAGGCGGCCCGCCGCCACCTCGACGCGGCGTGTCGTGCGGACCGCCTCCAGCATGCGGCGGTCGTGCGTGACCAGGAGCAGCGTGCCCGTGTAGGAGTCGAGCGCCGACTCCAGCTGTTCGATCGCGGGCAGGTCCAGGTGGTTCGTGGGCTCGTCCAGCACCAGGAGGTTGACGCCCCGGCCCTGAAGGAGCGCGAGCGCCGCCCGGGTCCGTTCGCCCGGGGAGAGCGTGGTCGCCGGCCGCATCACATGGTCGGCGCGCAGGCCGAACTTGGCGAGCAGCGTACGGACCTCCGCGGGCTCCGTCTCCGGGACGGCCGCGCAGAACGCCTCCAGCAGCGACTCCGAGCCGTGGAACAGCTTCCGTGCCTGGTCGACCTCGCCGACCACCACACCCGAGCCCAGGCTCGCGTGCCCCGAGTCCAGCGGGAGGCGGCCGAGCAGGGCCGCGAGCAGCGTCGACTTGCCGGCCCCGTTGGCGCCGGTGATGGCGACCCGGTCCGCCCAGTCGATCTGGAGCGAGGCCGGCCCGAAAGCGAAGTCGCCGCGGACGGCCCGGGCCTCGCGCAGGGTGGCCACGACCGAGCCGGAACGGGGCGCGGAGGCGATCTCCATCCGCAGCTCCCACTCCTTGCGCGGCTCGTCCACGACATCGAGGCGTTCGATCATGCGCTGGGTCTGGCGTGCCTTCGCGGCCTGCTTCTCACTCGACTCGCTGCGGAACTTGCGGGCCATCTTGTCCGAGTCCGAGGCCTTGCGGCGGGCGTTCCTGACGCCCTTGTCCATCCAGGAACGCTGCATCAGGGCCCGGCCTTCGAGGGCCGAGCGCTTGTCCGCGTACTCCTCGAACTCCTCACGGGCGTGCCTGCGGGCCCGGTCGCGCTCCTCCAGGTAGGCCGCGTAGCCACCGCCGTACAGGTTGATCTGCTGCTGGGCGAGGTCGAGTTCGAGGACCTTGGTGACCGTGCGCATCAGGAACTCGCGGTCGTGGCTGATGACGACCGTGCCGGCGCGCAGGCCGGAGACGTACCGCTCCAGCCGTTCCAGACCGTCCAGGTCGAGGTCGTTGGTGGGCTCGTCGAGCAGGAAGACGTCGTAGCGCGACAGCAGCAGCGAGGCGAGTCCGGCGCGGGCGGCCTGGCCACCGGAGAGCGCGGTCATCGGCAGGTCGAGTCCGACGGTGAGGCCGAGGTCGGCCGCGATCTCCTCGGCCCGCTCGTCCAGGTCCGCGCCACCGAGTGCGAGCCAGCGCTCCAGCGACTCGGAGTACGCGTCGTCGGCGCCGGGCGCCCCGTCCACGAGGGCCTGGGTGGCCGTGTCCATCGTGGCCTGGGCGTCGGCGACGCCCGTGCGGCGGGCCAGGAACGCGCGCACGGTCTCGTCGGCGCGGCGCTCCGGTTCCTGCGGCAGGTGACCGACCGTGGCGGTGGGCGGGGAGAGCCTCAGCTCGCCCTCCTCCGGCTGGTCGAGCCCGGCGAGCAGCCGGAGCAGCGACGATTTTCCGGCGCCGTTGACTCCGACGAGACCGATCACGTCACCGGGCGCGACCACGAGGTCGAGTTCGGCGAAGAGAGTGCGGTCGCCGTGTCCGGCGGCGAGGTCCTTGGCGACGAGAGTGGCAGTCATCAGGGTGCCGATCCTAATCGGCCGCCGGACCGTCCCGGGCGGTCAGGTCCGCCGGTGGCCCGTCGGGGCGGCCGGCGGTCTCTTCAGCCGTGCACGGCTGATATGACCCGAGCCCCCTCCAGGACCCGTGGTGAGCACGGCATCGTGGATTTCCGTTAGCGTCCGCCCATGAGTGAAGACGTGACGGGCACGAGCGCCGGGGCGGCAGTGTCGGATGTGATCGTTGTGGGCGGTGGGGTCATCGGTCTCACCACGGCGATGGTGCTCGCGCGGCGCGGACACCGGGTGCGGGTCTGGTCCGCGGCGCCGGCGGCGGCCACGACGTCGGCGGTCGCGGGCGCCCTGTGGTGGCCGTACCGGATCGAACCGCAGGACTCGGTGGGTGACTGGTCGCTGACGTCACTCCGGTGGTACGAGGAGCTGGCCGCCCGCCCGCAGGAGACCGGGGTGCGCTTGGTGGACGGGCTGCACCGGGGCGAGCGGCTCGCCTCCCTCGGGCCCTGGGCGGGGCAGCTGAACGGTGCGGTGGAGACGGCCGAGGGGCTGCGGTGCCGGCTGCCGCTGCTCGACATGCCCGTCCACCTGGAGTGGCTGGAGGGCCGGGTCGAGGCGGCCGGGGGCGCGGTGGAGCGGCGGACCGTCGTCTCGTTCGACGAGGCGGCCGCGGAGGCCGCGACGGTGGTCAACTGCACGGGGCTGGGCGCCCGTGAGCTGGTTCCGGACTCCGGGGTGCGGCCGGTGCGCGGCCAGTTGGTGCTGGTGGAGAACCCCGGGATCGAGGAGTGGTACACCGAGGCGGACCCGGCGTCGAGCGAGACGACGTACTTCTTCCCGCAGCCGGGCCGGCTGGTGCTCGGTGGCACGGCCGGGGCCGACGACTGGGGCACGGTGCCCGATCCCCGGACGGCACAGGAGATCGTGGCCCGGTGTGCCCGGGTCCGTCCGGAGATCGCCGGGGCGCGGGTCATCGGACACCGGGTGGGCCTGCGGCCGGCCCGGGACGCGGGGGTGCGGATCGAGGCCGAGGCGCTGCCCGGCGGCGGGCGCCTGGTGCACAACTACGGGCACGGGGGCGCGGGCGTGACGGTGGCCGTCGGATGCGCCCAGGCGGCGGCCCGGCTGGTGGGCTGAGCCGCCGCGTGCCCGGATGACGCGGATCAGTCGCCCGCGGGCGTCGAACCGCCGGGCTTGTCGTGGTGCTCGGTGGTGATCTGGCTGCCGCCGGGGCCGATCCGGATCTCGAAGTCGCCGTCGTACTTGGCGTGCCCCTCGATGACCGCGGACTCGACGGCTTCCACGCCGAACTCGCGGCGCACGATGAGCGGGTCCTCGCGCAGGTCCCGCATCAGGGACACGCACATGCCGATCATCACGAGGGTGAAGGGCGCGGCCACTAGGATGGTCAGGTTCTGCAGGCCCTCCAGCGCATTGCCCTTGCCGTTCCCGATGAGCAGCATGATCGCCGCCACGGCGCCGGTGACGACGCCCCAGAAGATGACGACCCACTTGGCCGGTTCGAGGATGCCCTTCTGGGAGAGGGTGCCCATCACGATGGAGGCGGCGTCCGCGCCCGAGACGAAGAAGATGCCGACCAGGACCATCACCAGCACACTCATCACGGTGGCGATCGGGAACTGGGCCAGTACGCCGAAGAGCTGGGCCTCCGGGGTGTCGGCCCCGCTCAGCTTGCCGGCCTCCTGGAGCTTGATCGCGGTGCCGCCGAAGATGGCGAACCAGATCAGGCTCACGGTGCTGGGCACCAGGATGACGCCTCCGATGAACTGGCGGATGGTCCGGCCCCGGCTGATCCGGGCGATGAACATGCCGACGAAGGGCGTCCAGGAGATCCACCAGGCCCAGTAGAAGACGGTCCAGCTGCCCAGCCAGGTGGCCACCTTGCCCTCGCCGGTCGCCTCGGTGCGTCCGATGAGCTGGGGCAGATCACCGAGGTAGGCACCGAGCGACGTGGGCAGCAGGTCCAGCACGATGATCGTGGGGCCCGCGATGAACACGAAGACGGCGAGGATGAGGGCGAGCACCATGTTGATGTTGGACAGCCATTGGATGCCCTTCTCGACGCCGGAGATCGCCGAGGCGACGAAGGCGACGGTCAGCACGGCGATGATCAGGACGAGCAGCCCGGTGCTCGTCTTCTCCTGCCAGTTCAGCTCCTGGAAGCCGCTGCCGATCTGGAGGGCGCCCAGGCCCAGCGAGGCGGCCGATCCGAAGAGCGTGGCGAAGATGGCGAGGATGTCGATCAGGCGGCCGAAGCCGCCGTGGGCGTGGCGGGCACCGATGAGCGGTTCGAAGACCGCGCTGATCGTCTGCCGCCTGCGGCGCCGGAAGGTGCTGTACGCGATGGCCAGCCCGACCACGGCGTAGATCGCCCAGGGGTGCAGCGTCCAGTGGAAGAGGGTGGTGGCCATGGCCGTCTGCAGCGCCTCGGCCGCGTCGGCGGGGTGGGTGCCGGGCGGCGGGTCGGTGAAGTGCGCGAGGGGCTCGCTGACCCCGTAGAACATCAGGCCGATGCCCATGCCGGCGCTGAACATCATCGCGACCCAGGACACGGTCCTGAATTCCGGCTCCTCACCCTCCTGCCCCAGGGTGATCTTTCCGTACCGGCTGATGGCCAGCCAGAGGGCGAAGACCACGAACCCGGAGGCAGCCAGCATGAAGGCCCAACCACCGTTGTGGAGGAGGCCGTTGAGCAACGTGTCGGACACGTCCTCCAGGGAGTCGGTGGCGGTGGCTCCCCAGACCACGAAGGCCAGGGTCAGGACCGCGGCTACGCCGAACACCACCCGGTCGGTCGTGGGGCGCCGGCCCTGGGTCGGATCGTCGGGCAGATCCGCCGTCACCGACAGATCCCCCCTGCCGCCCGTTCTCTGATCGTCCTGCGACACGAATGGCACCTTTCGCGGAAGCTGAAAATTCGCTCTCCGTAGGCAGTACCACACGTGGTGTGCATCTCCCGGGATCAACAAGCGGTATCGGGTTGACCGTTTGTGAGGTGATATGTCGCCCTCCGGTCCAGGAGGAGCGGAATCAGTTTCCGGGCGGGCTGCCCCAGGGGCACGTACACACCGTCACCGTCGGGCCGGGACCTGACACCGTGCAGGGCCAGTTCGTCCCGCACATCGGCGTACCGGTCCGCCGAGAGCCGGTAGCCGCAGGGCGGGTCCGCGAGGACCTCACCGGGCTCCGGCGCCTCGTTGTCCGCTCCCCCGAGGTACACCGGCCCCCGGTCGGCGGACCCGGCCGCCCGCGACCGGGCGGTGGCGGCGCGGATACGGTCGCGTTCCTCGTCCGCGTACGCGAAAAGGGCTTCGAGCGCGACGCGTTGGGACCGCACGCGTCGGCGCTGCCCCTGTGCGGGATCGGTCTGTTCGGCCTCGGGGAGCGCGTCCGCACGGTCTTCGACGAGCAGCCCGATCGCGTGCTTGAGGGCTGCGGTGTTGCGCAGGATGCGTTCCTGGCCGTCGCCCCCGGTCTGCTTGAGCGGGCCGCCGGTCACCGGGTCGGTCCAGACTCCGTAACGGCCGCTGCTGAATCCGGCGTCCCGCGCGGCCGGGCGCACGTAGCGTTCCACCAGGCGCTCCGAGGCGTCGTGCACCCGGTCGTCGGCGTTGAGGCTGCGGGGCCAGAGGGCGTAGAGGTCCTTGTCGTAGAAGGGCGGGGTCGCGCCGTACTCGTGGAGGTCCTCGATGACGTCGGGGGCGCGGTCCCGGATGACCGCGGCCAGAGCGCGTGCCTCGGCGGTACGCAGGGCGAGGTGGTCGCGGTTGATGTCCAGGCCGTCGGCGTTGCCGCGCGTTCCGGCGGCCAGACCGTCGGGGTTGGCGGTGGGCAGGACCAGGATCTCGATACGGGAGAGAAGGCCGCGGGTCGCCGGGTCCGTGGCGTAGCCGAGGTCGCGGATCGTCTCCAGGCACACCTCGCGGCCGGCGGGCTCGTCGCCGTGCTGGCTGCACACCAGCAGCACCGTGAGCGCCTCCGGCCGGCCGCCGCCGATCCGGACGAGACGCAGGGGGCGCCCCTGCCGCGTCGTTCCGATCCGGTCCACGGTCACCCGGTCGCTGTACCGGTCGACGGCGGCGAGCAGCGACCGCTCCTCGTCGGCGCCGGTCCACCGCGCCCCGGCGGCGGACTCGAATCCCGTACGGGGCGGGGTGTGCGTCGCCTCGGAGGGGACGGTGACCACGAGGACGGCGAGTGCGGTGGCAACGGCTGTCAGGGTGAGGTTACGGATGCGGAGGCGGCCGGAGGGGGCGCCGCGGCCGGCTCGTGCGCGGGGGCTCTTCGCCGGGCGGGGGCCCCGCACACGTATCGGCATGGCGGGAAGGTATCCCGCCCGGCGCCCGCAGGACAGACCTGCGGGTCCGTCACCGGCGGGAGGCGGGGCGGGGCCGGTCGAACCGGCATCGTGCCGGTTCGACGGCCGTACTAGGGTGAGGTGGTTCGCGCCGACCGGCCGGGCCCGGCCGGTTCGTGTCCCACTCCGCGTCTCCCTGGAGCGTCTCTTGCCCGGTCCGCCCCCCGATGCCCCTCATGAAGCGCGTCCCACGCTCGAGGCAGTGGCGGCCCGCGCCGGAGTCTCCCGGGCGACCGCCTCCCGAGTGGTGAACGGGGGCGCGGGGGTGCGTCAGCCGCTCGTGGACCAGGTCCGCAAGGCGGTCGAGGAACTCGGCTACATTCCGAACCACGCGGCCCGGACCCTGGTGACCCGGCGCAACGGGGCGGTCGCCGTGATCATCGACGAACCCGAGGTCCGGATCTTCTCCGACCCCTTCTTCTCCCAGCACATCCGGGGCATCAGCCGTGAACTCGGTGTGTACGACGCGCAACTGGTCCTCCTCCTGGTGGAGGGCAGGGGCGACTTCGACCGGGTCACCCGCTATCTGGCCGGTGGGCACGTCGACGGGGTGCTCGCGTTCTCGCTGCACACCGACGACGAACTTCCCTCCGTCATCCGCCGGTTCCGGGTGCCGACCGTCTACGGCGGCCGCCCGGGACGGCCGGGCGCCGCCTCCGCGCTCGCGGTCCCCTATGTGGACTGCGACAACCGCGGTGGCGCCCGCGAGGCCGTGCGTCACCTGGTTTCGCTCGGCCGCCGGAACATCGCGCACATCGCGGGCCCGCGCGACCAGACGTCGGCGCTCGACCGGATCGACGGCTACGCCGACGTACTGCCCGGCGGCGACCCCGCCCTCGTCGCGGACGGTGACTTCACCACCGAGGGGGGCGCCCGGGCCATGGCCCGGCTGCTGGAGCGGCGGCCCGACCTGGACGGCGTCTTCGCCGCCAACGACCTGATGGCCTCCGGCGCTCTGAGGGTGCTGCACGCACACGGCCGCAGGGTGCCGCAGGACGTGGCGCTGGTCGGATTCGACGACATGGATTCGGTGGCCGAGGCCACCGATCCCCCACTGACGACGGTCCGTCAGGACGTCGAGGGAATGGGGAGACTGATGGTCCGACTCCTCATGGAGCGCCTCAACGACGGGGTCACCGGCACCGATTCGGTGATCACCCCGACCGAACTGATCCGCCGCGCTTCGGCATGACCCCGCCGCACGGCGGCCGGTGAGCGCGGTCAGCGGACCGCACGCCGCCGCGCTTCCCGGTGGGCCACCCGCGCCCGACGCGCCCGCGGCAGGTACCGCAGCCGTTCCGGCAGCACCGGTACGACCACCCGCACGACGGAGCAGAACCGCCGCAGACCGCGCTCCTGGGCATCGGTCCATTCCAGGCCGATCGCCTCGCGCGCGTCCGGCGGCATGAGACCGACCGTGAGGAAGGCGCGGAACCGGGCCAGTGGCGGGAGCAGCAGCGGCCACAGGGCCCTCAGCAGCAGCCGGAGAGCCAGGGGCCCGCGGTCCGGGGGCGGCACGGGGGCCCCGGTGGCGACGAGTTCCTCGACGACGACGGTCCGTTCGACCTCGTGGGCGAGCATGGAGCGGTAGTAGGGCCAGAAATCCTCGATCGTCTGCGGCATGTCCCGGTCGTGGATCCCGAGCACTCGGCCCACCTGGAGCCACTCCCGGTACAGCGCCCGCTCCTGCTCCGGGCCGAGCGGCCGCACGAGGTACCGCGCACCGTGCCGGTACACGGGGAAGCCGGTCGCGTGCACCCATGCGTAGTTCGCCGGTGACAGTGCGTGGTAGGGGCGGCCGCGGGTGTCGGTGCCCTGAATGGTGCGGTGCAGCCGGCGGAGCCTGCGCCCCTCGTCGGCGGCCTCCTCACCCCCGTACACCCAGAGCTGGAGCGAGCTGAGGGAACGCTCCCCCCGGCCCCACGGGTCCGTACGGAATACGGAGTGCTCATCGACCCCCGCACCGACCGCGGGGTGGGCGACCTGCAGAGTGAGGGCGGCAGGCAGCATCAGCAGGGCCCGGATGTCACCGGACAGGCTCCACAGCACGCCCCCGGGCGGGGGCGGCGCCGGATCGGCGCCCCTGACTGCTTCACTCATCTCGCTGCTCATGCGGTACTCCCCGGCGGCCTGCGGGCGCTCGGCTCGGCACCCGGCCCGGCCCCCTGCCTGATCCAGTATGCGAGCGCGTCGGGCCTCATGCGCACCGGCCCCGCTTCGGTCAGCGGTGTTGACGGAGCTCATGAAACAAGTCGATAGTATTTGTAACTTTGACTCCTGGACCGAACGGCTCGTCATATTCGTTGCGCGAAAGGCGAGTTGTGACCTTCGGTAGCCATGATCCGTAACAGCGGGCCCGCGGGGAGTCGTACACGGACAGGAGGGCGCACCATGGGGCGATACAGCCGCCTGCACGAGATACGCCGGATGGATCCGGCGCGCGACTACGCCGAGATCCTTCGGCTGATCTCCCAGTACGAGTTCCCGTGGGACTACCGGCAGGGCGTGAGCGTCGCCTTCCTCCGGGACTACGGCGTCCCCCGGATCTCCGTGCTCCTGGACCGGACCCAGGAGTTCGAACGGGCCGGGCAGAAGAGGTACGACGACACGGTGCTGATCGGCTACGAGATGGCCGCCGACGGGTTCGACTCGGAGCGCGGGCGGGCTGCCGCGCGCCATCTGAACCGGATCCACGGCAAGTACAGCATCCCGAACGAGGACTTCCGCTATGTCCTCGCGACGACGGTCGTGGGGCCCAAGCGCTGGATCGACCGCTTCGGCTGGCGCCCGCTGTGCGCCCAGGAGGTCCAGGCCCTCGTGGAGACCGGCCGCAAGATGGCGGCGGTCATGGGCATCGAGGGCGCGCCCGACACGTACGAGGGGTTCGAGCGGCTCCTCGACTCCTACGAGGAGCGGATGTTCGCGTACGACCCGGCCAACCGCCGGGTCGCGAACGCCACCTTCCGCGTCATGGCGAGCTGGTACCCGCGTCCGTTACGCCCCCTGGTGGCGAGGTTCTCGCTGGCCCTGCTGGACGAGCCGCTGCTGACCGCGCTGGGTTTCCGGCCACAGCCGCGATGGGCGCAGGCCTCGGCGTCGGCGGCCCTGCGCCTGCGGGCCCGGTGCGTGCGCCGGCTGCCGGCCCGGCCGCGCCGGTTCCCCTCGCGCCCGCAGCCCCGTTCGTACCCCTTCGGCTGGCGGCTCGACGACCTCGGACCGCACTGGGCCCGCAGCCGCCCGCTGGAACCGCTGCCCGACGGGACGGACGGGGACCCCGGTGCGTCTAGCCGGCAGCCAGCAGCGGCACCAGATAGCAGCGGGCGAACTCCCGCACCTGGGCCTCGTCGTCGAGCTCGAAACAGCTGACCGGATTGAGGAGGAAGGAGACGGTGACGCGCACCATCAGTTCGGCGACCGGGGTCGCGTCGGCCGCCGGCCGGCCCTCCGCGCGCCGGGCCTCGCGCAGCCGGTCGGCCAGGTAGTCGCGGATGGCGAGGAAGGCCGGTCCGCTCTCCAGGGTCAGGAAGGGCAGCATGGTCTCGGGCTCCAGCCGCAGCAGACCGCCGATGAGCGGATGCTCCCGGATGTGGCGGAGGACCGCGGCGAAGCCCTCGACGAGCCGGTCCTCCGTCGTCGGCAGCGCGGCCACGGCATCGTCCACCTCCACCAGGAAGCGGCGGTACTCACGCAGCAGACACGCGGAGACGAGGCTGTCCTTGTTGCCTATCCGCCGGTACACGGTCACCCGTGAGACCCTGGCGCGCCTGGCGACGTCGTCGACGGTGGAGCGGCGCAGCCCGAAGGTCATGAACTGCTCGCGCGCGGCATCCAGGATCTGCTCGCTCAGCGTGTCCGACGGGGGCGCCTCGGCGAGCGCGAGGGCCAGCCGTGCGCCGTCGGTGCTCCGTGCCGTCATGGGCCCTCCCCCGTTCCGCCGCTGCCCTCCACCATAGGAGTGGATACGTGGTGACACACCCCGTATCTCTGTAACAACGCGGAGTGGGCGCCCTGCTGATGGCGCCGTGCCGGCCGGTGACTACATAGCCGCTTCGCTCGCGTCAGCGGCGCGAGAGGGTCAGGACGAAGCCCTTGCCCCAGCCACCGAGGTCGTTGCAGACATGACCGATCAGCTTGACGCCCTTGCCACGGGGCGAGGTCGCGTCGCCGCGGATGCAGGTGATCTCGGACATGAGCGCAGGCTAGGGGCCACCACTGACACCGGGCTCTTTCACATCATTGGTGAGACAGCAATACTGTTGCACCGGAGTGGGGCGCACGTACGCGGCGGCCACCCGCGGGCGGAGACGAGGAGCGGACATGGCGACCGAGGGCGAGGAGCCGAAGCTCACCGTCGACGAACTGGCGGCACGCGCCGGCGTGACGGTGCGCACGGTGCGCTTCTACAGCACCCGGGGGCTGCTCCCGCCCCCGGTCATCGGCCCCCGCCGGGTCGGGCACTACGGGCACGACCACCTCTCCCGGCTGGCGCTCATCGAGGAGCTCCAGCACCAGGGCATGACGCTCGCCGCGATCGAGCGCTATCTGGAGCAGTTGCCGCCCGGTCTGAGCGCCCACGATCTGGCGATCCACCGGGCTCTGGTGGCGTCGTGGGCGCCCGATGCGGCGGAGGAGGCGACCCGCGGGGAACTGGAGCGGCGTGCGGGGCGGGCGCTGTCGCGGGAGGACGTCGACCGGCTGGCCGCGATGGGTGTGCTGGAGCGGTCCGGACCGGAGGACGGTGTGTACCGGCTGGATCCGGGGCTGCTGCGGCTCGGCGTGGAACTGCTCGACGTGCCGATCGCGCACGAGACGATCCTTGCCGCCCGTACGGTCCTGCTGGAGCACACGCGCTCGGCCGCGCACGAGCTGACCCGGCTGTTCCGGGACGAGGTGTGGGGCCCCTACCGGGAGCGGGAATCGGATCCCGAGCACCTGAAGGCGATGAAGTCGCTGTCCGCGCACATGCAGCCGCTCGTCCTGCAAGCGCTCGTGACCGCGTTCCAGCGTTCCCTGAAGGAGGAGCTGCGGGCCGCCTTCGCGGGCGAGTAGCAGCCCGCCGGGCCGCACCGGTGGGTGCCCGCCGGGCCTCACCCGGTGGGTGCGGCCCGGCGCAGCGAACTCAGTCGTGGAAGGTCTCGCCCTTCTCCGCCTTCTCCACGAGCAGCTCGGGCGGCAGGAACCGGTTCCCGTACCGCTCGGCGAGTTCCCGGGCGCGGGCCACGAATCCGGGCAGGCCGCCCTCGTAACCGTTGATGTACTGGAGCACGCCGCCGGTCCACGCGGGGAAGCCGATGCCCATGATGGAGCCGATGTTGGCGTCGGCGACGGTGATCAGGACGTTCTCCTCCAGGCAGCGGACGCTGTCCAGGGCCTCGGAGAAGAGCATCCGCTCCTGCATGTCGGTGAAGGAGATGTCCGTGTCCGGCTTCACGAAGTGCTCGCGCAGACCGGGCCACAGGCGGGTCCGCCTGCCGCTCTCGTCGTACTCGTAGAAGCCCGCGCCGCCGCTGCGGCCCGGGCGGCCGAACTCGTCGACCATCCGGTCGATGACCGCGTCGGCGGGGTGGCCGGCCCAGCTGCCGCCCGCCTCCTCGACGGCCTTGCGGGTCTCGTCGCGGATCTTGCGGGGCAGGGTGAGCGTCAGCTCGTCCATCAGGGAGAGCACCTTGGCCGGGTAGCCCGCCTGGGCGGCGGCCTGCTCGACGGACGCCGGCTCGACGCCCTCGCCGACCATGGCGACGCCCTCGTTGATGAACTGGCCGATGACGCGCGAGGTGAAGAAGCCGCGCGAGTCGTTGACGACGATCGGTGTCTTCTTGATCCGGCGGACCAGGTCGAAGGCGCGGGCCAGGGCCTCGTCGCCGGTCTTCTCGCCCTTGATGATCTCGACCAGCGGCATCTTGTCGACGGGCGAGAAGAAGTGCAGCCCGATGAAGTCGACGGGGCGCGCGACCCCTTCGGCCAGCACCGTGATGGGCAGGGTCGAGGTGTTGGAGCAGAGCAGGGCGTCCGGCTCGATGATGTCCTGGATCTCGTGGAACACCTTGTGCTTGAGCGAGGTGTCCTCGAACACGGCCTCGATGACGGCGTCGCAGCCGGCGAGGTCGGCCGGGTCACCGGTCGGGGTGATGCGGGCCAGCAGCTCGTCGCGCTTCGCCTCGGTCGTACGGCCCCGGGAGAGCGCCTTGTCGAGGAGCTTCTCGCTGTACGCCTTGCCCTTCGCGGCGGCCTCGGTCGAGACGTCCTTGAGGACGACGTCGATGCCGGCCCGGGCGCAGGAGTACGCGATGCCCGCACCCATCATCCCGGCGCCGAGGACGGCGACCTTGCGGACCTGGCGCTCCTCGATGCCCCTCGGGCGGCTGGCCCCGGAGTTCACGGCCTGGAGGTCGAAGAAGAACGCCTGGATCATGTTCTTCGAGACCTGGCCGGTGACCAGCTCGGTGAAGTAGCGGGCCTCGATGGTGAGCGCGGTCTCGAAGTCGACCTGCGAGCCCTCGACGGCCGCGGCCAGGATGTTGCGCGGCGCGGGCATGGGCGCACCGGCGAGCTGCTTCTTCAGGTTGGCCGGGAAGGCCGGCAGGTTGGCGGCGAACTTGGGGTTGGACGGGGTGCCGCCTGGGATCCGGTAGCCCTTGACGTCCCAGGGCTGCTGGGACTCGGGGTTGGCGTCGATGAAAGCGCGGGCCTTCTCCAGCATCTGCTCGCGGGTGGCGGCGACCTCGTGGATCAGGCCGTTCTCCAGGGCGCGCGCGGGGGTGTACTGGGTGCCCTGGAGCAGCACCTTGAGCAGCGCGTCGGCGATGCCCATGAGGCGTACGGTGCGGGTGACGCCACCGCCGGCGGGCAGCAGGCCGAGGGTGACCTCGGGCAGGCCGATGCGGGAGCCGGGGGCGTCCAGCGCGACGCGGTGGTGGGCGGCGAGGGCGATCTCGTAACCGCCGCCGAGGGCCGCGCCGTTGATGGCGGCGACGACGGGCTTGCCGAGGGTCTCGATGCGGCGCAGCGACCTCTTGATCGCGGTGCCGGCGTCGAACGCGGCCTGGGCGTTCTCGGGGCCGATCCTGATCATGTCCTTGAGGTCGCCGCCGGCGAAGAAGGTCTTCTTGGCGGAGGCGTAGATGATGCCCCGGATGGAGTCCTTCTCGGCCTCGGCCCGGTCGGCGATGGCCTCGATGGAGTCCCGGAAGGCCTGGTTCATCGTGTTGGCGGACTGGTTGGGGTCGTCGAGTACGAGGGTGACGACGCCGGTCTCGTCCTGTTCCCAGCGGATGGTCGTGCTCTCGGTCATGTGTCTGTCTTCTCCGTAGGAAGGGAACGGTCAGAGACGCTCGATGACGGTGGCGACGCCCATGCCGCCGCCGACGCAGAGGGTGGCGAGGCCGTAGCGCTTGTCGCGCCGCTCCAGCTCGTCGATGAGCGTGCCGAGGATCATCGCGCCGGTGGCGCCGAGCGGGTGTCCGAGCGCGATGGCGCCGCCGTTGACGTTGATCTTGTCGAGAGAGAGCCCCATGTCGCGGGCGAAGCGCAGGACGACGCCGGCGAAGGCCTCGTTGATCTCCACGAGGTCGATGTCGTCGATGGTCAGTCCGGCCTTGGCGAGCGCCTTGCGGGTGGCGGGTGCGGGGCCGGTGAGCATGATGGTGGGCTCGGAGCCGGAGACGGCGGCGGAGACGATCCGGGCGCGCGGGGTGAGTCCGTAGCGCTCGCCGATCTCCTTCGAACCGATCGCGACGAGGGCGGCGCCGTCGACGATGCCGGAGGAGTTGCCCGCGTGGTGGACGTGGTCGATCTTCTCCACCCAGTGGTACTTCTGCAGCGCCACCGCGTCGAACCCGCCCATCTCGCCGATCGCCGCGAACGACGGCTTGAGCGCGGCGAGGGAGTCGGCGGTGGTGCCGGGGCGCATGTGCTCGTCGTGGTCGAGGACGACGAGGCCGTTGCGGTCCTTGACGGGGACGACGGAGCGCGCGAAGCGGTTGTCCTTCCACGCCTCGGCGGCCCGCTCCTGCGAGAGGGCGGCGAACTCGTCGACGTCGCGGCGCGAGAAGCCCTCGATGGTGGCGATGAGGTCGGCGCCGATGCCCTGCGGCGCGAACCCGGTCTCGTAGTTCGTCATCGGGTCCATCGCCCAGGCACCGCCGTCGGAGCCCATCGGAACGCGGGACATCGACTCGACGCCGCCCGCGAGGACGAGGTCCTCCCAGCCCGAACGGACCTTGGCGGCGGCCAGGTTGACGGCTTCCAGCCCCGAGGCACAGAAGCGGTTCTCCTGGACGCCCGCGACGGTGTCGGGGAGACCGGCGGCGATCGCGGCGATGCGCGCGATGTCGGAGCCCTGGTCGCCGAGCGGGCTGACCACGCCGAGGACGATGTCGTCGACGGCCGCCGGGTCGAGGCCCGGGAAGCGGTCGCGGAGCTCGTGGATCAGGCCGACGACGAGGTCGATCGGCTTGGTGCCGTGCAGGGCCCCGTTGGCCTTGCCGCGGCCGCGCGGGGTGCGGATCGCGTCGTAGACGAATGCTTCGGTACTCAAGACAGCTGCCTTTCGAGGGTGGTTGCGCAACAGGGTGACGGGGGCCGGTCAGGCGAGCAGCGAGCGTCCGATGATCTCTTTCATGATCTCGGTCGTGCCGCCGTAGATGGTCTGGATGCGACCGTCGGTGAAGGCCCTGGCCACCGGGAACTCCGCCATGTACCCGTAACCGCCGTGCAGTTGGAGGCACCGGTCGGCGACGCGCTTCTGCAGTTCGGTCGCCCACCACTTCGCCATGGAGGCGTGTACGGCGTCGAGATTCCCGTCCGAGTGGTCGACGATGCACCGGTCGAGGAAGGCGCGGGTGACGGCGCACTCGGTGGCCATCTCCGCGATCTCGAAGCGGATGTGCTGGAGCTTGGAGAGCGGACGGCCGAAGGCCTCGCGCTCCTTGACGTAGGTGGTGGTGATCTCCAGGAGGTGTTCGGCGGCGGCGATCCCGGCGACCGCTATGCCCATGCGCTCCTGGGCGAGGTTGGTCATCAGGTGGATGAAGGCGCCGTCCGGATCGCCGAGGAGGTTCTCCTTGGGGACGCGCACGTCGTTGAAGAACAGCTCGGCGGTATCCTGGGACTTCTGGCCGATCTTGTCGAGGTTGCGGCCGCGCTCGAAGCCCTCCGTGCCGCGCTCGACGACGATCAGCGAGAGGCCCTTCGCACCGCCGTCGGGGGTGGTCTTCGCGACGACGACCACGAGGTCGGCGAGGATGCCGTTGGAGATGAACGTCTTGGAGCCGTTGAGCAGCCAGTGGTCGCCCTTGTCCTCGGCGGTCGTGCGGATGCCCTGGAGGTCGGAGCCGGCGCCGGGTTCGGTCATCGCGATGGCGGTGATGATCTCGCCGCTGCAGAAGCCGGGCAGCCAGCGCCGCTTCTGCTCCTCGGTGGCGAGGCCGGTCAGGTAGGGGCCGATGATGTCGTTGTGGAGGCCGAGCGCGAGGCCCGGGGTGCCCGCCCGGGTGAACTCCTCGGCGAGGACAGCGCTGTAGCGGAAGTCGGTGTTCCCGCCGCCCCCGTACTCCTCGGGAACGGCGAGGCCGAGCAGCCCCTGCCGGCCGGCGGCGCGCCAGGCCGCGCGCGAGACGATGCCGTCCTTCTCCCACTGTTCGTAGTGCGGGAGGACCTCCTTGGACAGGAAGGTGCGGACCGTCTCGCGGAACGCGTCGTGCTCCTCGGTGAAGATCTGCCGCTGCATCAGTCGGTCGTGTCCTTCCGGGTGGTCCGCAGGGCCGGCACGCCCCAGTCGGCGGCGACCGCTTCGGTGTCCGCGCCCGGCAGGGCCGGTCCGCCGCGTACCGAGGAGGGTGTGGCCGAGAACCGGGGAGCGGGCGCGGGCTGGGTGAGTCCGCCGTGTTCGACGAAGGTGGAACGGGCGGCGAGGTGCGGGTGGTGCGGCGCCTCGCGAAGGGAGAGGACGGGCGCCACGCAGGCGTCCGAGCCGTCGAAGACCTCGGTCCACTCGGCGCGGGTACGGGTGCGGAAGCGAGCGGCGACGAGCGTGCGCAGTTCGTCCCAGCGGGCGAGGTCGCCCCGGTCGGGGGCGGTGTCCCCGAGGCCGAGGAGCTCGGTGAACTCGGCGTAGAACCGCTTCTCGAGCGGGCCGACCGCCATGTACGCGCCGTCGGCCGTCTCGTACGAACCATAGAAGGGGCAGCCGCCGTCCAGGAGGTTGGAGCCGCGCCGGTCCTGCCAGCCGCCGGCCTGCAGCATGCCGTGGATCATCGTGGTGAGGTGCGCGGTGCCGTCGACGATCGCCGCGTCGACGACCTGTCCGCTGCCGCCGGGGGTCCGGGTGTGCTGGAGGGCGGCGAGGATGCCGATGACGAGATAGAGCGAGCCGCCCGCGTAGTCGCCGAGCAGGTTGGCGGGGACGGTGGGCGGCTTCTGCGGCTCGCCGATCATCGAGAGGGCGCCGGTGACGGCGATGTAGGCGATGTCGTGCCCGGCCCGTTCGGCGAGCGGGCCGTCCTGGCCCCAGCCGGTCATCCGCCCGTAGACGAGCTGCGGGTTACGGGCCAGGCAGGTGTCCGGGCCCACGCCGAGGCGTTCGGCGACTCCGGGCCGGTACCCCTCGATCAGGACGTCGGCGCGTTCGACCAGGTCCAGGACGGTGTCCGGGCCGGTCGCGTCCTTGAGGTCGATGAGGACGGAGCGCTTGTTGCGGTTGGTGAGGTCGCCCGCCGGGTCGATGCCGAGTCCGGCCCCGCCGGGCCGGTCGACGCGCACCACGTCGGCGCCGAGATCGGCCAGGAGCATCGCGGCGAACGGGCCGGGCCCGATGCCTGCCAGCTCGACCACGCGCACGCCGGCCAGCGGACCGTGCGAGCCGTTCCCTGTCGTTGCCATCGAGCCCCCAGCGGTATGACACAACTGATGTAACACCGATGATGCTAAGAACGCACCGCGCTCGGCACAACCCCTGGGAGCGAGCAAGCGCTTAGGGATCCTCCCTCACGAAGCCTCCCCGGCCGCGCAGCGCCACGTCCGGCTCCGCTACCCTCTGCCTGCTACATCGGCGCCGGCCCCTGCGGAGGCACTCGTGAACAGGCAGAACGGGGCATCACGCCCCTATGACGTAGTCCTTTACGGCGCCACCGGCTTCGTGGGTGAACTCACCGCCGGCTATCTGGCGGCGCATGCCCCGGAAGGCTGCCGCTGGGCCCTGGCCGGCCGCAACCGCGCCAAACTGGAACAGCTGCGCAACCGCCTCACCGCCCTGCATCCGCACTGCGCGGACCTCCCGCTGCTGTACGCCGACGCCTCCGACGCCCGGGCGCTGCGCGAACTCGCCGAGTCCACCCATGTGGTGGCCACGACCGTCGGCCCGTACGTCTGGTACGGGGAGGAACTGGTCGCCGCCTGCGCCGAGGCGGGCACGGACTACACCGATCTCTCCGGCGAGCCGGAGTTCACCGACCGGATGTACCTGGAGTACGACACCCGGGCCCGCGAGACCGGGGCCCGGATCGTGCACGCCTGCGGTTTCGACTCCGTACCGCACGACCTCGGGGTGTACTTCACGGTCCGGCAGCTGCCCGAGGGCGTCCCGCTCCGCATCGACGGCTTCGTCCGCTCCAACGCCGTCTTCTCGGGCGGTACGTTCGCCTCCGCGCTCACCGCCATGGGCCGCGGCCCGCAGATGCTGCGGGCCGCCGGGGAGCGCCGGCTGCACGAACCCCGGCTGGTCGCCCGCCGCGCCACCGCCCCGCTCGGCTCACCGCGCTTCAGCAAGGAGACCGGCACCTGGGCGCTGCCCCTGCCGACGCTCGACGCGCAGATCGTGAGGCGCTCGGCCCGCGCGCTCCCCCGCTACGGTCCCGACTTCCGCTACCGGCACTACGCCTCGGTCAAGCACCTGCCCATGGCCCTGGGCGGCACGGCGGCGCTCGGCGCCCTGCTCGGCGCGGCGCAGCTGCCGGCCGTACGGAGCTGGCTGATGGATCGCTACGAGCCCGGCTCCGGCCCGGACGAGGAGCGCCGCCGGCGGAGCTGGTTCACGGTCCGGTTCGTCGGCGAGGGCGGCGGCCGCCGGGTCTTCACCGAGGTGTCGGGCGGCGATCCGGGCTACGACGAGACGGCGAAGATGCTGGCGGAGTCGGCGCTGTGCCTGGCGCTGGACGAGCTGCCGCCGACCTCCGGACAGGTCACGACGGCCGTCGCCATGGGTGACGCGCTGCTGGAGCGGCTGCGCGGGGCCGGTCTGCGGTTCCGGGTGGCGCACGTGCGCTGACGCGCCGCCGGGCGGACCCGGTGTCAGAAGATCCAGGAGGCCAGGGTGTAGAGCATCGCCCCGGCCCAGACGAAACCGACCGCACCCCCGAGCAGCATGCCCACCGCCACACGGCGCTGAGCGGGGTGGAGGGGAGCGGTTCGGCCAGTTGATCGATATGCGTTCATGTGTCCAGAGTGCCGATCATGATCGGCGGGCGCTATCCGTACGGATACTCAGACGCCCGGACACCGTGCCCGCACCGGGCTCAGCCGGTGGCTTCCCGGAGCGCCCGCCCGCACAGCGCGTCGGCCTTGCGGGTCGTCTCCGGCTGGCGGAAGTCGCGGGCCAGCAGGAGCGTGTGCGCGCAGGCGTTGTCCAGCCCGATGCGGTGGCCGACCGAGACGTACACCGGTTTGGTGCCGTCCTGGGTGCGCAGCGCCTGCCCCACCACCTCGTCCCCGTCGAGCAGCGGCGACCGGTCGCCGCGGTGGGGGCCGGGCTGTTCGTACGAGAAGGTGAACGGGTTCTTCGCGACGCCGATGACGGGGAGCCCGGTGAGCACGCCAAGGTGGCTGGCGAGGCCGAAGCGGCGCGGGTGGGCCTGTCCGTAGCCGTCGCAGACGACGAGACCCGGGTCGACGGAGAGGGACTCCAGCGCGGCCAACACGGTGGGGATCTCACGGAAGGCCAGGAGTCCCGGGACGTACGGGAAGGTGACCTGCCCGACGGCGGTGGACTCGGCCAGCACCTCCAGCGTGGCCGCGTCCAGTACGACGGCCGCCGCCACGACGACATCGCGCGCGTCGTCGTAGGCGACGTCGACACCCGTCACCCGGCCGGTACCCGGCGGCGGTCCTTCCTCGTCGAGCACCACGCGGGTGCGCAGGGTCTCCTGGAGGGCGCGGGCCTCGGCCTCGTCGGCCGGTATCCGAAGTGTCGTCATGATGCCGGTCAGTTTAGGCGGGCCGCTCCCGTAGCCTTCGGATTATGTTCGTACTCGATCTGTCGTACACCGCCCCGCTGGACCGCGTCGACGCGCTGCTGGAGGAACACGTCGCCTGGCTCGACGCCCAGTACGCGGCCGGGGTGTTCGTCGCCTCCGGCCGCAAGAACCCCCGCGAGGGCGGGGTGATCCTCGCGGTCGGGGACGACCGGACCGCGATCGAACGGCTCACGGCGTCCGACCCCTTCGTCGCGCACGGCGTCTGCGCGTACCGCGTCACGGAGTTCATCGCGACGAAGACGTCAGACGCGCTGTCCCCGTACCGGCAGCAGGTGTAGGGCCCTCTCAGCGGACGACCGCGCGTGCGGCCCGCCCCTTTTCGCCGGCGGCCCAGCAGCTCCCGTCCGCGGTGCAGGCGACCGTGTCGTACGACCCGGTGTCGACCGTGCGCCAGGTGCGGCCGCCGTCCGTGGTGAGGTCGGTGCCGGTCGGGCCGACCGCCAGTGCGGCCGACCGGCTGTGCGGCAGCCAGGCGACGCCGGAGCGGTAGGCGGTGGGCGGCGTCCGGGACGGCTGCCAGCCGCGGCCCCCGTCGGAGGTGACGGCCGAGGCGCTGGGCGACATCTGGTCGGCGCGGTAGTCGCCGCCGACCGCGACGCCGTGGGCGCGGTCGCGGAAGGCGAGGCCGAAGACGCCCCGGGCCGGGTCCCCGGCCGGGATGGGCGACGCGGTCGCGGTCCAGGTCAGTCCGCGGTCGCCCGAGTGCAGGACCCGGGCGGTGGCCGCCCCGCCCGTCGCCAGCCACACGTCCTTCGGTCCGGCGCTGACCAGGCACTGCCCACTGGCCGCGAAGCCAGCCTCACCGGCCTGGGCCCGCGGCATGCCGGCGCTGGGCAGCACGTTCCAGCTGCGGCCCCCGTCGGCGGTGGACAGGAGGCGGAACCGCCCGTCCACGGGGTCGCTCATGGCGAGGCCGTGGCGGCTGTCGAAGAAGGTGAGGCAGTCGTAGAACGCGCGTGCGTCGCTGTTGCGGAAGGACTCGGTCCAGGTCGCCCCGCCGTCCTCCGTACGCAGCACCCGGGAGGCCTCGCCCTCGCCGATGGCCAGGGCGACCGCCCGCCGGGCGTCGAAGGCCTCGATGTCGCGGAACTCCAGTGCCTCGTCGGCCGCACCGGGCGGCGAGACGTCGCGCCAGTGCCGGCCGCCGTCGGTGGTGCGCAGCACGGTGCCCTTGGATCCGGCGAGCCAGGCGGTGCGGCTGCTGACGGCGGCGAGGCCGCGGAAGCGTGCGTCGCTGCCGGTGTCGGTGGATGTCCAGGCCGGCCCGTGCCGTCCGACGGGCGCCGCGTGGGCGGCGGGTAGGGACGACGCGGCGGCGAGCGCCGCCCCGCACAGTCCCAGTGACATCAGTCGTCGCATCTTCCCCATGGCCTTCATGGCGCTGGAAGCTAACCCACGGGCCGGGCCCCGTCCAGGGTGCATCGCCGGAAAACGGGCACGCGTGGGAGGCAGCGGTGTGCGGTGACGCAGCTCACGCCGTGCTCCGGTGCACGGATCGGCGGAATCGTTCGTCTGTATGAGTGCCGGAAACCGTTCATCCGGTCGCGAGAGGGAGCAGGTCTTGTCCACCGAAATCGAACAGTCCGTACAGGCCCGCATGGTCGCATCCGCACCGCAGATGGAAACGCTTCCCGCAGTACTGAGCTACGACCGCACGGACCCCTTCGCCGTACGCATGGCGTTCCCCGCGCCGGCGACGCTGGAGGGCACCGAGGTGTCCTGGGAGTTCTCCCGGGAACTGCTGGCGGCGGGGATGGAGGCGCCGGCGGGGGTCGGGGACGTACGCGTCCGGCCCTTCGGCTACGACCGTACGGTGCTGGAGTTCCACGCCGCCGAGGGGATCGCCATGGTGCACGTGCGCACGGCGGAGCTGCGCCGGTTCCTGCGTCGTGCGCAGGAACTCGTCCCCACCGGCGCCGAGCACCGCTTCCTGGACCTGGACCGGGGCATCGTGTACCTGCTCGGCGGCTCCTGCTGACCCCGCCGGCCGCCCCCGGGAGTTAATTCGCTTGCTCCGTCCCGGGGGCCGCCGTACCTTCGATGTTGTCCTTGTTGTCGCCGATAGGAGTAGGACGTTGCTCGTCTGAGGTCTTGAGACACCGTGTCGCACGCCGTGCCATGTCCGCACACGTCCGCGTGCCCGAGTGTGACCTCAGCTCTTCGAGCCGTCCTCCGCGACCAGGGCCCTCCCTTTCTCCACTTCCGGATTTCTTCCGTGGGAAGCCAGTGGCCGGTGTCTCGCCCCGTTGCCCTGTCCTTCCTCGCAACCGGGAGTTCTCTCATGTCTACCCCCCTCACCCACATCACCTGCTCGTCGCTCTCCTTCACCTGGCCCGACGGCAGCCCGGTCCTGGACGACTTCCACCTCACCGTGGGACCGGGCCGTACCGGACTCATCGGGCTCAACGGCTCGGGCAAGTCGACCCTGCTGCGGCTGATCGCCGGTGAACTCACCCCCACCGAGGGACATATCAGGACGGCGGGCGAGGTCGGCCACCTGCCGCAGAACCTCGTCCTGGACACCGCGTTGCGCGTCGACGCCGCGCTGGGCATCGCCGACACCCGTGCGGCGCTGCACGCCATCGAGGCGGGCGACGTCGGCGAGGAGCGGTTCACCGCCGTCGGTGACGACTGGGACGTGGAGGAGCGGGCGCTCGCCACGCTCGACCAGCTCGGCCTCGGCCACATCGGGCTCGACCGCACGATCGGCGAGATGTCGGGCGGTGAGTGCGTGCTGCTGCGCCTGGCGGCGCTGCTGCTGGCCCGGCCGGACGTACTGCTGCTGGACGAGCCTACGAACAATCTGGACCGGCACGCTCGCGGTCGTCTCCACGCGGCGGTCGACGCGTGGAACGGCGTGCTCGTCGTCGTCAGCCACGACCGGGAACTCCTGGAACGGGTCGACCAGATCGCCGATCTGCGGGAGGGCACGGTCACCTGGTACGGCGGGAACCTCTCGGCGTACGAGGAGGCGCTCGCCGTGGAACAGGAGGCCGCCGAGCGCATGGTGCGGGTCGCCGAGGCCGATGTGCACCGCCAGAAGCGCGAACTCGCCGAGGCCCAGGTCAAGCTGGCACGGCGCAAGCGCTACGGACAGAAGATGCAGGAGAACAAACGGGAACCGAAGATCGTCATGGGCGCCCGCAAACGATCCGCCCAGGAGTCGGCGGGCAAGCACCGCATCATGCACGCGGAGAAGCTCGCCGAGGCGAAGGAGCGTCTCGGCGACGCGGTCGACGCGGTGCGGGACGACGCCGAGATCAGGGTCGAACTGCCGCACACCAGGGTTCATCCGGGCCAGGAGGTGCTGAGGCTGGACGATCTGGAGCCGGCGTACGGGGCACGGGTACGGGGTTCGTTCGAGGTGCGCGGTCCGGAGCGCATCGCGCTGGTGGGACGTAACGGAGCGGGCAAGACGACGCTGCTGCGGACGCTGGCCGGTGAGCTGGCCCCCGTGTCCGGCGAGGCGTCGGTGCGGTTGCCGATGCGCTTCCTGCCCCAGCGACTGGACGTGCTGGACGACGCGTTGAGCGTGGTGGAGAACGTGGCGCGGTTCGCACCGGAGGCCACGGACAACCGGATCAGGGCGCGACTGGCACATTTCCTGTTCAGGGGTGCGCGGGCGGACCGTCCGGCCGGAACCCTGTCGGGCGGTGAGCGGTTCCGTGCGGCTCTGGCCTCGCTGCTGCTGGCCGAGCCCGCACCTCAGTTGTTGATGCTGGACGAACCGACGAACAATCTGGACCTGGCGAGCGTGCGCCGGCTGACGGCGGCACTCGACGCGTACGAGGGGGCGCTGATCGTGGCGAGCCACGACGTACCGTTCCTCGAATCGCTCGGGATCACTCGCTGGCTGCTGCTCGACGGCGGTCTCCGGGGCACGACGGTGGAGGAGGTGCGCACCGGCCTGTGACGTGCGGGGCACAGGGCGCTGGGTCCGCGGCCGCTATCGGTGGAGTAACGCCCAGGTCTTGGAGCCGCCGGAGGCCGTCAGTGCGGGGGCCAGCCCCCAGTCCCCGCCGTGTTCGTCCACCGCGGCGGCCAGCAGCCACATGCTGGCGCTGCGGTGTTCCCGGCACTCCTCGGTCTTCTCGGGGGATTCATGCGCCGGGTGCTGGTCGTAGAGGGTGATCCGCAGCGCGTCGAACTGCCAGTGGACCCGTAGGAGCATCTCCCGGTCCGGCGTGAAGCGGTAGGCGGCGGCGACGAGTTCCGAGGTGGCGAGCACCGCCGTCTCGGCGAGTTCGGCGAATCCGTGCCGCGTGAGCAGCTCGTCCACGGCGCGGCGGGCGAGTCCCGCACAGAAGGCGCCGCCCGGCAGGGCGAACGAGTAGCTGAGGTTGTCCGCCGCCGGTGGTTGGGGTCCGGGGGGTGCGAGGGCCGGGAGACAACGCAATGCGCCCTTCATCAAGTGCTGCTCACATTTCTCGTACGTGTGGTGACGATCACACACGGGGGTGGTCGCCCCGTGTGAGACTTGCGCTACCGACCGTAGCGTACGTCCGGAGCACAGTGCTACTACTTGTGTGGTTCCGGTCATTTCGCCGCCCACACCCCCGCCCCAGCCCCCATCCCCGGAAGGACGCACCACCGTGCCGCCCAGGACCACACCGACCGCACGACAACAACGCCTCGGGCACGAACTGCGCAAACTGCGCGAGCAGTCGGGAATGACGGCGCAGCAGGCCGCGGCACTCCTCGGCGTGGACCGCACCCGCATTCCGAACATCGAGTCGGGCCGGTTCGGCATCAGCGCCGAGCGCGTCCGCACCCTCGCCTTCAACTACGGCTGCCCGGACACCGGACTCGTGGACCTGCTCACCGAAATGGCACAGGAGCGAGCCAGGGGCTGGTGGGAGGAGCAGCGCGGACTGCTACTGCCGAGCCTGCTGGACATCGCCGAACTCGAGTTCCACGCGGTGGAGTTGCACACCGCCACCACGACACACATCCCCGGCCTGTTACAGACCGAGGACCACGCGCGCGCGGTCTTCGACACCGCGGACCCCCAGCTGCCCGGCCCCGACCTGATGGCCCGGCTCTCCTTGCGGCTGCGCCGACAGGAGGTGCTCGAACGGGAGCGCCCACCGCTGTACGAGGCGGTGATCCACGAGGCCGCGCTGCGGATGCAGTTCGGCGGCCCCAAGATCACCCGGGCGCAGCTGGAGCACATCCTCGACCAGTCCGAGCGCAGCCGGATCACGGTCCGGGCCATCCCGTTCGCAGCAGGCGGTTTCCCCGGAGCCGGACAGTCGTTCACCTATGTCGGGGCCGCGGTGGCGCAGCTCGACACCGTGCAGCTCGATTCTTCGCACGGCTCGATGCTGCTGGACGCGGATATGCAACTGCGCCGGTATCGAGGCCTGTTGGAGCGCCTGCGTACGCTCGCGCTGTCCGTGGACGAATCACGCGACTTCATCCGGCGCATAGCCCAGGACCTCTGAGGAGAGAGATCATGAACGATATCTGCTGGGACGAAGCCTTCTGCAGCGAGGGTGCGAACTGCTTCCGTTTCGGACTCGACGACCAGGGGCGCGCCTACATCGGCTCCACGACCGATACGGCCGCCTACGTCAGCGACTCGATGGAGGCGCTGCAGGCGCTGATCTTCGCGGTGAAGGCGGGGGCCGCTGACCACCTGCTCTGATCCGGCCCGTTCCGACCGTGCCCCCTGCGCGCTGTGCTCCGAGTACGCCGACTGTTCAGAGCCCACCGCCACGGGGCCCGGCCCGGCCGATTATTCGATTTTTCTCGGCCTTCACCCTCGCCGCCACACCTCCCTGACCCTCTGTATACATGCCTGACCTGCACTTATGACCCTACGTGAACGACTGTCGCCCGGATGGGCTTGGCGGTGGCCTTACTGCCGCTTTAACCTACGGTCTCGTAACCTACGAAGCCGTAGGTATTTTCTCCCGTCCCCAGGAGCCCCCGTGACGATCACCTCTCCCCACCTCGGCAGTGCACAGGCGTGGACCGACGCCCAACTGCTGTACGCGCTGGAAGAGGTGGTGGAGAAGGAACTCAACCGCCATCTCAAGGTCGCCAAGGACTGGATGCCGCACGAGTACGTGCCATTCTCCGACGGCCGTAACTTCCCCGGTGTCTTCGAGGACGGCCAGGCCTGGGAGGCCGAGCAGTCCAAGGTCACCGACATCGGCAAGATCGCGCTGGTCGTCAATCTGCTGACCGAGGACAACCTCCCCAGCTACCACCACGAGATCGCCTCGCTCTTCGGCCGCGACGGCGCCTGGGGCACCTGGGTGCACCGCTGGACGGCCGAGGAAGGCCGCCACGGCATCGTGATGCGCGACTACCTGCTCACCTCGCGCGCCGTGGACCCGGACAAGCTGGAGCAGTTCCGGATGGCGCACATGGCGGAGGGCTTCGAGTCCGACAACCGCCACTCGATGCTGCACTCCGTGGCGTACGTGGCGTTCCAGGAGCTGGCGACCCGGGTCTCGCACCGCAACACCGGGCACCAGTCGGGCGACCCCGTCTGCGACCGCATGCTGGCGCGGATCGCGACCGACGAGAACCTGCACATGGTGTTCTACCGCAACCTCCTCGGTGCGGCCTTCGAGCTCGCCCCGGACCTGACGATGCAGTCCGTGCGCGATGTCGTCGTGAACTTCCGGATGCCGGGCCACGGCATGCCCGGGTTCGAGCGCGCCGCCGCGCAGATGGCCATCGGCGAGATCTACAACATGCGGATCCACCACGACGACGTGATCCAGCCGGTGCTGCGCTACCTGAAGGTGCTGGACATCGACGGCCTGGGCCCGGAGGGACTCCAGGCGCAGGAGGAGCTCGGTCTGTACATGAACGGGCTGGACAGCGAGGCGTCCAAGTTCGACGCGAAGCTCGCCGCGCGCAAGGCTCGCCTGGCAGCCCGCGCCCAGGCCTGACAGCCGGCGCACACGCCCCGACGGCGGGCGGGCCTCCTCGGCCCGCCCGCCGTCCTCGTACCGGCAGGCCGCCGCGGCCACGACGACGGAGCGCCTTCAGTGGGGCCCCGGCCGGCGGTGACGACGGCGTACGGGGGCGAGCCCTGCCGAGGGCCGCGCGGACCGTACTCTGTGCCCGTGAAACCTGTGACCCGCCTTGTTCTGTTCGGTGCGCCGATAGCCGTCGCCGCATCCCTGCTCTTCAACATCGGCGGCGACCCGGAGCTGCCCGCGGTCTCTCCCCGGGCGCCCGCATCGTCCGCCCCGGACACCGGAGCGGACCCGTACCTCGAGGCGGACGACGAGGAACGCCGGGAACTGGACGCACAGGTGGCCGCGATGCCCGCCGGGCTGGCCGCGCCGAAGATGCGCGAGGTCGCCTGGAAGCTGCTGTCCAGCGCCGAGGGATCGACGCTGGACTGGCGCAGCCAGTACGGCACGATCGAGGACAACGGCGACGGCACCGGGTACAACGCCGGAATCGTGGGCTTCTGCTCCGGTACGCACGACATGCTCGTGTTCGTCGAGTCGTTCACCGGCGACCACCCGGACAGCCCGCTGGCGCCCTTCGTCCCCGCTCTGCGCAAGGTCGACGGCACCGCTTCGCACGAGGGGCTGGACCCCGGATTCACCGCCGCGTGGAAGAAGTCGGCCGAGGACCCGGCCTTCCGGGCCGCCCAGGACCTGGTCCGGCTGAAGCAGTACTTCGAGCCCGCCGTCCGGCTGGCGAAGCTGGACGGTCTCGGGGCCCTGGGTCAGTACATGTACTTCGACGCCATGGTGCTCCAGGGGCCCGGGACCGACGAGGACGCGTTCTACGGCATCCGGAAGGCGGCCGTGGCCGAGGCGGACACGGTCGCGGAGGGCGGCGACGAGGCGGCCTACCTGGACGCCTTCCTCGAAGCGGCACGGGCCGTGATGAAGTCGAAGAAGAACCAGCAGGACACCTCGCGCCTCGACACCGCCCAGCGCGTGTTCCTGGAGGACGAGAACCTCGCCCTGGAAGCGCCGCTGGCGTGGCAGGTCTACGGCGAAACCTTCCGCATCCCGTCCTGACGCACGGTCCGGGCCGCCTGCATGGCCCCCGTTGAGGGGACGTTCACGCCTCGTCGCGGTCGGCTCTGCGGAGCCGGTCGCGCTCCTTCTCGGAAAGACCGCCCCACACGCCGAATCGCTCGTCGTTGTCGAGTGCGTACTCCAGACAGGCCAGACGCCCCTCGCAGGCGTTGCAGAGCTGCTTGGCCTCACGGGTGGAGCTGCCGGGGGCGGGGAAGAAGAACTCCGGCCCCGTCTGTGCGCACAGCGCTGTCTCCTGCCAGGCGAGAGCGGGGTCGATCGCGGTGTTGATCAGCATGGGGCACACAGTGCCCTGCCGCGATAAACGACTGATCAACGTTTCCTCAACCGGGCCGGGGCCGGCCGCTCACGCCCGCCGGGTCACTGGACGCTCCTGATCACGGCGAACGCGGCACCGGAGGGATCGGTGACATGGGCGAAGGTGCCCACACCCTCCGTCTCCAGCGGCTCCAGCGTCAGCTTGCCGCCCAGCCGCTCGACCGCCGCCACCGTGGCATCGCAGTCCTCGACCTCGATGTACGGCAGCCAGTGCGGCCCGGCGACGGCACGGACGGGCACCGCCTCCAGCGGGACGAGCCCGCCGAAGGAGGTCTCCTCGCCGCCCCCCGCCGGTCTGACGACGGTGTACGCCCCTTCGCCGCCCGGATAGGGCGTCCGGGCCGTCTCCCAGCCGAAGACGGCGTCGTAGAACGCCGCGGCCGCCGGCACGTCCGGGGTGTAGAGCTCGGCCCAGCAGAGACTCCCCGGTTCGTTCACCACGCCGAGGCCCGGATTCCGCTTCGGCTGCCAGAGCGCGAAGTACGCCCCGGCGCGGTCGGTGAACCCGCCCATCCGGCCGTGCTCCAGGACGTCCATCGGCTCGAACGCCACCGTCCCGCCCGCGTCACGCACGGCGCGCGCGGTGGCGTCGGCGTCCGATGACCGGAAGTACACCGACCAGGACGGCTTCGCCTGCTCCTCGGTGACCGTCATCGCGCCGCCGACCGTCTCCCCGTTCAGCGTGAACATCCCGTAGTCACCGGTCTCGGGGCCTCCGGCCTCGAAGTCCCAGCCGAACACAGTGCTGTAGAACGCTGTGGCCCCTTCAAGATCGGGCGTGCCGAGATCCATCCAGTCGGGGGATCCGTCGACAAAACGGGTGGTGAGCATCGTGCGCTCCTTCGGTGGTCCCGTCCTCGCACAGCGGGAGTTCCTGACTCCCCGAGTCTCGCACCGGGCACTGACAACCGCAGCGCCTGGCGGGGCGGCGGGCTCGCCCCGCTGTCGGTCACGCGTGGGACGATATGAGTCGCTCCGGGCGAGAGCCGGTGGGCGCAGTGGCAAGGCGGCGGGGACAGAAGGTACGACATGACTGAGGCCGGCTCCACGGAGGGCGGGGCGCCGACCGGGCGGGCGGCGCGGGAGCTGCTGGCGCGGGCCGACGGGCTGCTGGACGCCGCGCGCGGCGTTCTCGCGGATCACACCCGCGCGGTCGGCGCCGTACGCACGGCTCTGGACCCCCTCCTCGACGCTCTCGTCAGCGAAGCGCTCTCGGCCATCCCGGTGTCCCGGCTCAAGGACGTCACCGAGGGCCGGCTGCGCCTCGGCGCGGTCGAGCAAGCTGGTTTCACGACGGTGGCGCAGGTGTACGGGGCGGGCCGATACGAGCTCCGCCAGATTCCCGGCGTAGGCGCGCAGACGGCCGACCAGACGCTGGCCGCTGCCGGCCAGATCGCGCACGCCGTACGGGACACGGTCGCCCTGCGGATAGACGTGGACACCCCCGACGACGCGACGACCGCCCTGGTCACCGCGTTGTACCGGTTGGTCGAGGCCGGGCCGGACGTGCGGCGGGCCGTGGACGGGGCCCGGCGGCTGACCGACCGTCTGGAGCCGTTGCTGACCGCTGCCGGACCGGTCCGGGGGCGGGTGCGGATGCTCTTCACCCGGCGGGAGGCCCGGGTCCGGGCGCTGGAGGCGGTCGCCTCCGTACGAGCGGCCGTCGCCGACTCGGTGGAGCGCGAACTCCCCCTCCTCTTCGGTCAGGTGTCGGTCGACCTGCTGCGCGACCCGGAGTCCGACGTCGCGGCGTGGGTCGATTTCGAGCTGCGGTCCGCGGAGTACTACAGCCTGCTGGCCGAGATGTCCGGCACCGGTCCCGACCGGGACGCGGCCGAGGGGTTCCTGCCGTCCCAGATCACCGACCGGGTCCGCGGGCTGCGGCTGGACGACGCCCGGCTGCGGGTCTCGCTGCGCGGCTACCAGTCCTTCGGCGCGCGCTTCGCGCTCGCGCAGAAGCGGGTGATCCTCGGCGACGAGATGGGGCTCGGCAAGACCGTGCAGGCCATCGCCGCGCTGGCCCATCTCGCGGCGGGCGGGGAGACGCACTTCCTGGTGGTGTGCCCCGCGAGCGTCCTGATCAACTGGACACGGGAGGTCCGTGCCCGCTCCACGCTCCGCCCGTTGCCGGTGCACGGTCCTCAGCGGCAGGAGGCGTTCGCGGAGTGGCGCGAGAGCGGCGGCGTCGCGCTGACCACCTTCGACGTCCTGTACACCCTTCCCCTCGCGGCCGAGAGCGGTGTGCGGCCGGGCATGCTCGTCGTCGACGAGGCGCATTACGTCAAGAATCCGGCCACCCGGCGCGCCCGTGCGGTGTCCGGCTGGTCGGAGCGGACCGAGCGTGTGCTCTTCCTGACCGGCACACCCATGGAGAACCGGGTGGAGGAGTTCCGCAGTCTGGTCCGCCACCTCCAGCCGGAGCTGGCCCCGTCCGTCAGCACCACGCACGGCGTCGCCGGTTCGCACGCCTTCCGCCGGGCCGTCGCCCCCGCCTATCTGCGCCGCAACCAGCAGGATGTGCTCACCGAACTCCCCGCGCTCGTGCAGGTCGACGAGTGGGAGGAGTTCAGCGACGCCGATCAGCGGGCGTACCACGATGCGGTGGCCGCCGGGCACTTCATGCGGATGCGCCGGGCCGCGTACGCCCGCCCGGCCACGTCCGCCAAACTGAACCGGCTGCGGGAGCTTGTCGCGGAAGCCGAGGGCAACGGCCTGAAGGTCGTCGTGTTCTCCTACTTCCGCGAGGTGCTGGAGACGGTCCGGCAGTCCCTGGGGGAAGGCGTGTCCGGCCCGCTGTCCGGCAGCGTGCCGGCCGCGCGGCGCCAGGAGATGATCGACGGTTTCGCCGCGGCGGACGGTCACGCGGTGCTGCTCAGCCAGATCCAGGCGGGCGGGATCGGGCTGAACATGCAGGCCGCGTCCGTCGTCATCCTCTGCGAGC
This sequence comes from Streptomyces sp. NPDC005775, assembly GCF_042871565.1. Taxonomy (NCBI): domain Bacteria; kingdom Bacillati; phylum Actinomycetota; class Actinomycetes; order Kitasatosporales; family Streptomycetaceae; genus Streptomyces; species Streptomyces sp. NPDC005775. Next base: position 722,423 of record NZ_JBIAIU010000001.1, read on the forward strand.
CGCAGATCAAGCCGACGATGGAACACCAGGCCGTGGCCCGCGCGCACCGGATGGGCCAGATACGCACGGTGCAGGTGCACCGGCTCCTCGCGACGGACAGTGTCGACCAGCGGATGCTCGACATCCTGGCCCGCAAGGAGCGGCTGTTCGACGCGTACGCACGGCGCAGCGACGTCGCGGAGACGACCCCGGACGCCGTGGACGTGTCGGACGGTTCACTGGCCCGCCGCATCGTCGAGGAGGAACAGCAGCGTCTCGCCACGGTGCCGAACCCCGCGAGCCCAGCATGATCCACACGAGAGGCCCCAGGCGTATTGACCCGAGGCGACAACCCTTCGGGTCAACACACCTAGTGGCCTTCGTGCGCCGGCGCCTTCTCCGAGGGCTTCGCCTGCGGCGCTGACGCCATGCTGTGTCCCTCGTGCCCCGGGACCGTCCCGTCCGCCTTGGCGACCAGCAGCATTCCGGCCATCCCCATGTCGGAGTGGCTCTGCACATGGCAGTGGTACATCCAAGCGCCGGCGCCTACGTGTTCGCCCGCGATGACCTGGAAACCGAAGGAGTCCGCAGGCCCGACGATCTTCGTGTCGATGACCCGGCTCGGGTCGTCCGGCCCGGTGAGCAGGCCCGTGCGGTTGTCCGCCCAGCGGTGACCGTGGATGTGGAACGTGTGGTAGTACTCGCCGTGCGTGATCATGACCACTTCGAGCCGGTCCCCCACCGTGGCCTCGAAGTCGGGGCTCTTGTCGGCGGGCTTGTTGTTGATCAGCATGTCGTTGAAGACGATGGTGATCGTCTTGTCCGGCAGGATGTCGCCCTTGCGCCGGACGATCACCGGCCCGTACAGCCCCTTGCGGATGCCGCCCGTGCCGTGGTCGGTGCCGACGACGTGGTCGTGGTAGTGCCAGTAACCCGCGCTGCCCGGCTGCCAGGTCCCGTCCTTGCGCCGGCCCGGGACGTGGGTGCGCCAGGTGTACGTGCGGGTCTCGCCCGGTTCGACGATGCTCCGGTTCATCCGGGTGCCGTCGCTCGCGATGTCGTAGTCGACGCCGTGGGCGTGGAGGCTGGCCGCCACGTCCATGGTGTTCTCGAACTCGATGTGCAGGGTGTCGCCCTCGTTGATCTCGATCAACGGACCGGGGATCGACGCCTTGCCCTTCTCGAACCCGTAACCCATCTGGCCGTCCGCCAGCTTCTCCGCGTACAGCTTGAGGTGGCGGACCACCCCTCCGGCGGGCGCCGTCCGGGGCGGGTTCTCCGCCGAGGTGGCCTCGATGGCGCCGAGGGACAACGATGTCACGCCGGTCGCCGCCGCCACCCCGCCACCCATCAGAACCCGCCGGTTGAAGCTCCTTCGGTCCATGTCGAACTCCCCACTTCGGGACGGATGTTGCGGAGAACGGGCCATACCGTAGCCCGGGGAGCTTCGTTTATCCACACTAAGGACAAAGTTCGTGTCATTGCTGCCATAGCTATTGGCGAGCCGCGAAAAGAGGTCTAGCTTCATGCGCTGTCGCAGTGCCCAAAGCTGTTGCAGTGACCAAAGCTGTTGCAGTGACCAAGGAGGGGTGAGTGACCACATGCAGCGCACACCACATCACAGGTCCAGATCACGACGCGGACTCGCGGCGGCCGTGGCGGCCGGCGCACTGACCGCCTCCCTGCTCGGCGGCAACGCCGCCAGTGCCAGGCCGGATCCCGGGGCGCCGGGATCCATGGCGACAACGTTGTCCCTGCCGTCGCCACCGGGCGGCGCCAACGTCAAGGTGCTCGTCTTCCACGCCTCCGCCACCGAGGAGTCACCGACGGTCGACGCCGGCATCGCGGCGATCGAGCGGATCGGGCTCACCGGGCCGGAGGCCGGCCGGTTCAAGACCGTGGCCACCGATGACGCCTCCGTCTTCACCAACGGCAAGCAGCTCGGCCGGTACAACGCGGTCGTCTTCCTGACGGGTGGCGGCGATGTCCTGGACCCGGAGCAGGAGGCCGGTCTGGAGGCGTACATGGAGGCCGGCGGCGGCTTCCTCGGTATCCATGACGCGGCGCGCACCGAGCCGTACTCGGACTGGTTCACCGGTCTCGTCGGTGCGCGTCCGGCGGCCGGCAGCCCCACCGCCGTACAGCGTGCGACGGTGGAGATCGGCGACCGGCAGCACCCGGCGACCAAGAACCTCCCGCTGGAGTGGAAGCGCCCGGACAAGTGGCTGAACTGGAAGGACAACCCGTCCGGCGACGTGCACACCGTGGCGCGGGTCCGGGAGATCACGTACAAGCCCGGGACGAGCGCCAACGGCTGGGACCACCCGGTCTCCTGGTGCCGTGACTACGACGGCGGCCGCTCCTTCTACACCGCGATGGGCGGAACGGTCGACAGCTTCGCCGAGACCGACTTCCGCGACCACCTGCGCGGCGCGCTCGACTGGACGACCCGGATCTCGCAGGCCGACTGCAAGGCGACGATCACCTCCAACTACACGGCGGAGCGCGTCACCCAGCCGAACCAGCCCGGCGAGAACGACCAGATCGGTGAACCGCACGGTCTGGTGACGGCGCCCGACGGACGGGTGCTGTACATCGGCCGCGGCGGTGCCGACAGCAGCGTGCCGGTCGTCACGGACTGGGCCGACCCGAACGTCGGCAAGGGCCTGGGCCAGATCCACGTCTACGACCCGGCGACCAAGAAGGTCACGCTCGCCGGTGAGCTGACGATCTTCGGCAACAAGGGCGGCGGCGACGAGCTGATCAAGGTCGAGGAAGGGCTGCTCGGCATCGAGCTCGACCCGGACTTCGAGAAGAACGGCTGGGTGTACCTGCACTACACACCCCACGACAAGATCGACCGCGACAAGCAGATGGCGGTCCGTCAGGTCTCCCGCTTCACCCTCGACCTGGCGACGAACAAGCTGGATCTGTCGTCCGAGAAGGTGCTGCTGCACTGGCCGGTCCAGATCCACAGCTGCTGCCACGCCGGCGGCGGCATGGCGTGGGATTCGAAGGGCAACCTGTACATCGCGACCGGCGACAACAACTCCTCCGGTTTCAGCGACGGCTACTCGGGCAACAACCCGCAGCCGAACTACAAGGGCGTCTCGTTCTCCGACGCCCGCCGCACCGCGGGCAACACGAACAACCTCAACGGGAAGATCCTGCGGATCCACCCCGAGGACGACGGCACCTACACGCTGCCGGCCGGCAACCTCTTCACCGGCAAGGAGCCGGACGAGGGCGGCGGCAAGACCCGGGGCGAGATCTATGTGATGGGCGTGCGCAACCCGGCCCGGATCTCCGTCGACAAGTCGACCGACACGCTGTACGCGGGCTGGGTCGGCCCCGACGCGGGCGCCCCGAGCACCACCTGGGGTCCGGCCAAGTACGACACGTTCGCCGCGATCACCCAGGCGGGCAACCACGGCTGGCCGTACTGCATGGGCAACAAGCAGCCCTACCGGGACCGCAATCTGCCCGATCCGAGCAAGCCGCTCGGCTGGTACGACTGCGACCACCCCAGGAACGAGTCGCCGAACAACGACGGTCTGGTGAAGCTGCCGCCGATCACCTCCAACACCATCTGGTACTCGCCGCAGGGCGGTGGCGTGGACTACCCGCGCGACGCGAACGGCATCCCGAGCTACAAGGTGGAGGACCAGAAGGAGCTCCTGCCCTGGCTCAAGGGCGGCGGCCAGGCCACGATGAACGGCCCGGTCTACCGGTACGACGCGGCGAGCACCAGCGCCGACAAGTGGCCGTCGTACTGGGACGGCAAGTGGTTCGTCGGTGACTTCTACGACGACACGCAGCCGCGGCACGCCGTACTCACCGATCCGAGGACGGTCGGCAAGGGCGGTCTGCCCACGCACGCCGAGTCGCTCAAGGAGATCATCCCGGTGGGCGCGAGCGGCATCCGCAACCTGATGGACTGGAAGTTCGCCCCGGACGGTTCGCTGTACGTCCTGGACTACGGGCGCGGCTTCTTCACCTCCGACTCCAAGTCCGCGCTGTGGCGCGTGACGTACAAGGGCGGCGCGGCGACCCCGGCCGTCAAGGATCTGGCCAGGAAGGCGGCAGTGCAGTGAGACACCGTTCGATCTTCTTCCGAAGGCGGTTGCGGCCCGCGCGGCTGTGGCTCGCGCTGCTGGGGTCCTTCCTGATGGTGCTGGGACTGACGTCGACGGCGGCGTACGGCCGTACGGCGGCCCCGGCGGACGCGGCGGCCGACCAGGTGCTGACCTGGACGGCGGGCGACCCCATCGACCACTACCTCTCCGCGCCGAAGACGGCGGTGGCCGGCAAGGCGACCATCGTCTTCGAGAACAGTGAGGCGACCGGGAACAGCACGGGCATGCCGCACACGCTGACCTTCAGCGTGTCGGACCCCGAGTTCAACAACGACGTCAGCCTGAACGTGCTGGCCAACCCCGGCGACGACCAGGGCGGCAAGCACACGGCCGAGGTCACGCTCACCCCCGGCCGGTACTTCTACCACTGCACGATGCCCGGGCACGAGACGATGCAGGGCATCCTGACCGTGACCGACGGGGGCGGTGGTGAGGACACCACCGCGCCCGAGACCTCGGCGAAGGTCGACGGCGACAAGAACGCCGACGGTGCGTACATCGGCCAGGCCACCGTCACCCTCGCCGCGACCGACGCGGGTTCGGGCGTCGACACCGTCGAGTACGCGGTCGGGGCGGACGGCGCCTGGCAGCCGTACACCGTGCCGGTCGTCGTCGACGAGGTCGGCTCGCACCTCATCCGCTACCGCGCCACCGACAAGGCGGGCAACGCGGCCGCGGAGAAGACGGCCGAGTTCGCGGTCGCCGCTGTGCCCACGGACGACACGACGGCGCCCGAGACCTCGGCGACCGTGTCCGGGGAGAAGGACGACCAGGGTCAGTACCTGGGCATGGCGACGGTCACCGTCACCGCGTCCGACACCGGTTCGGGCGTCAACACCATCGAGTACGCACTCGGGGCGGACGGCGCCTGGCAGCCGTACACCGGTCCTGTCATGGTGCACGCGGTGGGGGCGCAGCACGTCCGCTACCGCGCCACCGACAAGGCGGGCAACGCGGCCGCGGAGAAGGCGGTTGACTTCACCGTCGTCGAGCCGCCGACCGAGGACACGACGGCGCCCGAGACGTCCGCGAAGGTCGAGGGCGACAAGAACTCGGACGGCGCCTACCTCACCAGTGCCGAGGTGACGGTCACCGCGACCGACGCCGACAGCGGTGTGGACAAGGTCGAGTACTCCCTGGACGGCGGCCCGTACCTGGCCTACACCGCCCCCGTCATCGTCGACCGGATCGGCTACCACACGTTCGCCCACCGGGCCACGGACAAGGCCGGCAACACCTCCGGGGCGGAGCAGGTGTCGTTCACCGTCGCGCAGAGCGGCGGCGTACCGGCGCCGAACTGCCCGGAGTTCGACGAGCGGCTCACCGTCATCGTGGGCACCGTCGACACCGGGGTCCCCAACCGCATCACCGGTAACCGCTGCACGATCAACGAGCTGATCGAGGACGAGAAGGACTGGTCGTCGCACGCGCTGTTCCTCAAGCACGTCGACAAGGTCCTCGACAAGCTGCTCACCGCCGGGGTGATCGACGCCCGCGAGCACAAGAGGATCTACCGCGCGGCCAAGCAGTCCGGCATCGGCAAGCCGGGCCAGGACGAGGGCTACCGCAAGCTCTTCGACGGAACGGCCGCCTCGCTCGCCCACTGGGAGCAGGTGGGTGGCGGGCAGTTCTCGCTGAATGAGGAGGACAGCGCGATCACCAGTTCCACCACGGTGGACGGCATGGGCATGCTGTGGTTCCCGGAACGCCGGTACGGCGACTTCTCGCTGAAGCTCCAGTGGCGGGACGACGCCCCGGGCACGGGCAACGCCAACGGCGGGGTGTTCGTACGCTTCCCCAACGTCCACGACAATCCGGAGGAGCCGCGTCCGGAGTGGGCCGCCATCAAGTTCGGCCATGAGATCCAGGTCAACGACCGGCCGGACGGCGACATGTACAAGACGGGTTCCGTGTACGGGTTCGACCGGGTGGGTCTCGCCGGTGCCGGGGTCACCCCCAAGGGCACGTGGAACGACTACGAGATCCGGGTGGTGGACCAGCACTACTCCATCTACCGCAACGGTGTCCTGCTCAACGAGTTCGACAACACCGGCGGTCAGCTGTTCGAGCCGCCGCGGGGTGACGACCCGGGCACCGACGGCCGGCGGTACGCCTCCGGCTACATCGGGCTCCAGGTCCACAGCACCTCGGACGTGATCTCCTACCGGGACATCCGGATCAAGGAGCTGTAGCCGCGTCGGTTGGCATCAGGTGGCCGCGGCCGCATGCTCCGGCATGCGGTCGCGGCCTCCCGGGTGCCGGTGGCGCCACACCCAGAAGACCGTGATGGAGACCAGGCACCAGACCGCGAGCACCAGGAAGGGGAAGATCTTCTGATGGCCCTGGTAGTAGACGGCGGTGTGCTGGGCGTTGACGGAGGCGCCCGGCGGCAGCCAGCGTCCGATGTGGCCGAGCAGTGAGGGCAGCAGCGGCCAGGACACGGCCCCGCCGGAGGACGGGTTTCCCAGAATCACCATCAGGCCCCAGGTCGGGAGCATGGCCCAGCGCCCCATCAGGGTGTTGAACATGGTGAAGACCAGGCCCGAGGTGAACATCGTGAACGCCAGGATCAGCCAGGACTCGGCGAAGGGCAGATCGACGGCGCCCAGCAGCCAGTCCACCACCGCGGCGATGGCGAAGGCTCCCAGCAACGAGTAGGTGATCGTGAACGCGATCCGTTCCAGCGGGATCAGGCTCCTGGCGTGCACGCTGAGCTGGATGGAGCCGACGAAGCCAATGATCACTGCGGCGAGCGAGATGTAGAAGAGCGCGAGGCCGCGGGGGTCGCCCTTCTGTAGCGGTTTGACGTCCGCGACGGCGACGGGGATGTCCAGCGCGTCCCCCACCTTCACGGCGGATTCGGCGAGCAGCTGGGCGACGGCGGCGCCGGAGGCACTGGCCACGTCGAGCTCCACGCCGCGGCTGCCGGAGCGCACGATCGTGAAGACCTCCTGCTCCTCCAGCGCCTCCCGCGCCGCCGCCGGCGTCCGGTAGACATGGATGACGAGGGAGGCGTCGAGGGCCTTGTCCATCGCGGCGACGAACTCCTTGCCGCGGGCCGTGTCCGGCTGGCTGACCACGGCCGCCGGAATCCGGTGGGGCGTCGGGTTGGCCATGGCGTACGTGTACGAACCGGCGAAGAGCCCGGCGGCCGCGGCGAGGATGAACACCAGGACCGTCGCCGGGAAGTAGGGCGAGTCCTTGTACGCCGCCCACTTCTCGGCCCTGGTCAGTGGCCTGCTGTGCGCCCCGTGGTGCGCCTCGGGCCGCACCCCGTCAGGGGGCTCGTGCCGCGCCTCGGGCTCCTGGCCGGATGTGCTCATGCGTCGCTTTCCTCGTCGTGTCGGGCGCGGCTGGGCTGCACCCGTTTCGGTTCGCCCGGCATCTTCGGATACTCCGGCGGATAGGGCAGGTCGCCCGGACCGCCGTCGCTCTCGTGGCGGTCGGCGAGTTCCAGCAGTGAGTCGAGCCGGAAGGCCTCCTGGTCCATGTCCTCGTGCACGTCGCCCAGTTCCGCGTAGCGCACCGGCATGGTCCGGATGTCGAAGTCGCCCGGCTCCGCGTCGTCGATCTCGTCCCAGCGCAGCGGGGCGGAGACCGGGGCGTGGGGGCGGGGGCGCACGGAGTACGCGGAGGCGATCGTCCGGTCCCTGGCCGTCTGGTTGTAGTCGACGAAGATCCGCTCGCCGCGCTCCTCCTTCCACCAGGCGGTAGTCACCCGGTCGGGCATCCGGCTCTCCAGCTCGCGCCCCACCGCGATGGCCGCCCGCCGGACCTCGGTGAAGGTCCAGCGTGCCTCGATGGGAACGAAGACGTGGATGCCCCGGCCGCCGGAGGTCTTGGGCCAGCCGCGCAGTCCGTGCTCGTCCAGGACCGCGCGCAGCTCATGGGCGGCCCGGACCGCGTCGGCGTAGTCGGTGCCGGGCTGCGGGTCCAGGTCGATGCGCAGCTCGTCGGGGTGGTCGGTGTCGCCGCCGCGGACGGGCCACGGGTGGAAGGTGAGCGTTCCGAGGTTGGCGGCCCACAGGACGGCGGCCACCTCGGTGGGGCACATCTCGCGGGCGGACCGGCCGCTGGGGAAGGAGATCTCGGTGGTGGGGATCCATTCGGGGAGGTTCTTCGGGGCGCGCTTCTGGTAGAAGAACTCGCCCTCGACCCCGTCCACGAACCGCTGGAGGGTCGTGGGCCGGTCGCGCAGGGCACGCAGGATTCCGGGGCCCACGGCGAGGAAGTACTCGGCCACGTCCCTCTTGGTGTAGCCCTTCTCCGGGAAGTAGACCTTGTCCGGATTGGACAGCCGTACGGCCCGTCCCGCCGCTTCCAGCTCCACCGCTTTGCCCGCTGCTGCCATGTCGGCCACGGTAGGCGGGGCACACATATGCCGCATATCGGAGGACTCCGGTCGCCGCACGGTTCACAATCGGGGCATGGACCTGCCGGTGATGCCACCCGTGAAGCCGATGCTCGCCAAGTCCGTCAAGCAGATCCCTCCGGGCATGCAGTACGAGGCGAAGTGGGACGGCTTCCGGGCGATCGTGCACCGGGACGGGGACGAGGTGGTGATCGGCAGCCGTACCGGCAAGCCCCTGACCCGCTACTTCCCCGAGCTGGTCACCGCGGTCCGGGAGAACCTCCCGCCGCGCTGTGTCGTGGACGGCGAGATCGTGGTGGCGCACGACGGCCGGCTGGACTTCGACCGGCTCAGTGAGCGCATCCACCCCGCCGACTCCCGGGTGCGGCTGCTGGCCGAGCAGACCCCCGCGAGCCTGGTCGCCTTCGATCTCCTCGCGCTGGGGGACGACTCGCTGCTGGACACCCCTCAGTCGGACCGGCGGACGGTGCTGGAGGCCGCGCTCACCGATGCCGCGCCGCCGGTCCATCTCGCTCCGTCGACCACCGATCCGGCCATGGCGCAGGAGTGGTTCGAGCGGTACGAGGGGGCGGGCCTGGACGGGGTCGTCGCCAAGCCGCTCGGTCTGCCTTACCGGCCGGACGCCCGCGCGATGTACAAGATCAAGCACGAGCGCACCGCCGACTGTGTGGTGGCGGGCTACCGCTTCCACAAGAGCGGTCCGGTCGTCGGTTCGCTGCTGCTCGGGCTGTACGACGAGCGGGGCACCCTGCAGCACGTGGGCGTCTGTGCGGCCTTCCCGATGAAGCGCCGCGCCGAATTGGTCACCGAACTCGAACCCCTGGTGACCGATGCCGCCGAGCACCCGTGGGGCTCCTGGGGTGACGCGGAGGCGCACGAGGGTGCACGGATGCCCGGCGCCCCGAGCCGCTGGTCGGGGAAGAAGGACATGTCCTGGGTGGCGCTGCGTCCGGAGCGGGTCCTGGAGGTCGCGTACGACCACATGGAGGGCGACCGTTTCCGGCACACGACCCAGTTCCGCCGGTGGCGGCCGGACCGCACCCCCGGCACCTGCACGTACGCGCAGCTGGAAGAGGTGGTGCGGTACGACCTGGCCGAGGTGCTGTCGGCGGGCGGCTGAAGGTACCGCCCGCCGGGGATCAGTCGGCGGCCGGCGGCACCGAGGCCGTGGAGCAGGGCTCCTCGGTGTCCGTGGGATCGGGCGCCGGGGTCTCGGTGCCACCCGTGGTGGCCGTCGGGTCGGGTGAGGCGGGGTCCGTCGGGCAGCCCGGCTGCCCCGGGTCGGGCGGTGTGGTGGTCGGGCCGGGGTCCGGGGTGGTGCCCGGGTCGGGAGTCGCCGTCGGGTCCGGGCTCGCGGAGCCGGTGTCGGTGGGGCCGGGGGTGCCCGGGTCCGTGGAACCGCCGGGGTCCGGGGAATCCGTGTCGCCCGGGGAGGGGCTCGTGCCCGGGTTCACGGTGCCCGGGGCCGTCGGACGCGTGGAGTGGCCGGGCTGCGGGCCGACCTCGATGCCGCCGCCACCGTCGTCACCGCCGCCGCCGGCGGAGCCGCCCACGGGCTTCTTCGGTTCGTTCGGGCTGCCCGCGCCGGGGCTGTTCGGGACCGTCCCCCTGCCGTCGGGCACCACGTGGGTGCCGTCGCGGTAGAACTCCAGCCACAGCAGCACGGTGCGGAGATAGGTGTCCGAGTGGTTGTAGCTCAGGATGGCCCGGTCGAGGTCGGCGCGTACCGTCAGATCGCGGGTTCCGGCGCAGAGGTAGGCACCGGCGGCCAGGGACGCGTCGTAGATGTTGCTCGGGTCGCTGCGGCCGTCGCCGTTGCCGTCCCTCGCCCAGTGCGCCCACGTCGAGGGGATGAACTGCATCGGGCCGACCGCCCGGTCGTGGGTCTTGTCCCCGTCGTACCCGCCGCCGTCCGTGTCCGGGATGTTCGCGAACCCGGCGCCGTTGAGCACCGGTCCCAGGATCGGGGAGAGCGTCGTGCCGTGGGCGTCCACCCGGCCGCCGGCCGCGTGCCCCGACTCGACCTTGCCGATCGCCGCCAGTAACTGCCACGGCAGCCGGCAGCCCGGATCACTGCGCCCGAGCGAGCTCTCCGCCCTGCGGTAGGCGGCGAGCACCGTGGACGGGATCCCCGCCTCGGCCCACGACCGGGCAGCGGCCCGGTTCTGCTTGACGCCGGGCTTCGGCGGCTCGGGCTTCTTCAGGGGCGGGAGTTCGGTGTGGTACGAGTCGTCGTTGGCCACCTGCGACCACGTGACCTCGTCCGTCTCCGTGTTCTGCTTCCGCGCCTCTTCGTGCACGACGAGCGCCGGTGCCTGGGACGCGGTGAGGGCTGCCATCGCGGCGACGGCGGCTGCGGTGCCGCCGATTCCGCGGCGCATGGTGCCGTTGAACCTCATGCGTGCTCTCCTCTCCCCGGGTCACCGGGTGAACGTGTCGATGGCGGATATCCGCCAGGTCCCGCCCCGCCGAACGGCGTCCACGGCGAACATGGCCGCGGCGTACGTGGTCTCCTCCGACTTGTCCGTACGGGTGTTGCTCTGGTCGGCGAAGATGATCAGCCGGGCGCGGTCGCCGTCGAGCAGCTCCACCCCGCTCTCGGTGACGGTCGTGGTGAGGACGAGCTTCTGCTTGGGCGCCTGCGCCCGTACTTCGGCGAGCATGTCCTCGTGCTGCTGAACGGCCTTGCCCGTCAGGTACTTCTTCACCGCGGTGTCGGCCTTGGCGGGCGAGGCGTAGTTGTACGAGAAGACCGCGCCGACGGCCTCGGTGATCTGCCCCTTCACCTCGCTGGTGCGGGCGATGTCGGTGAGCGCGGTGTTCTGCCGGCTCGGGTCGTCGTTCAGGGTGGCGGCCGAGGTGAACGCCCAGGCGGCGAAGGCGCCGAGGAGGATGGTCAGGGCACAGAGAACGGCGGGCAGGGTGATCCGGAGGCGGGGTGGCCGTCCGGAGCGCGGCTTCTCCTCTTCGGGCTTCTCGGTCGGTTCCGCCTCGTCGACGCCGGCTTCTTCCGGGACAGCCCCGGCGTCCACGGGCTCGGTCACGGGGGCGTGCGCGGTGGTGCGTTCGGCGGCGACGGTGGCTAGGCGGCGCTGCCGGTTGACGAGGTGACGGGTCGTCGACATGTCCGGGGTCCTCTCGGTGCGGGGGTGGGAGTCGCCGACGTCAGCCGGCGGTGTTGCCGACGGGCGCCTGGCCGAGGGCGCTGAGCTTCCACCCGTCGGGGGTGCGGGTGAGCTGCCCCAGCATCCGGCTCTCCTTGACCGCGGGCTTGCCCTTGGGCGCAGTCACGGTCACCCGCAGCGCCACCATCACGCCCGCCTTGCCGGCCCGGTCGTCGAGCTCCGTGACCGCGCCGGACAGCACCTTGGCCGTGCTGACCGTCTTCGCCTCCTCGATCTGCTTCACGAACCCGTCCCGCCCGTCGACGAGTTGCTGGTGCAGGTCCCCGGTGGTGGAGTCCTCCCAGCTGTCCAGCCCCTTGGCGAGCTGCTCGTGATCGAGCGTGTTCATGTTCTGCACGGCCTGTTCGCCGGCGGCCAGCGCGTCGTCGCGCACCTGGGCGTACGCCGCCGAGTCGTCGTGCGCCGCCTGGTACCGGGACACTCCGCCCCAGCCCGCGGCGCCGGCCGCCGCGACGGTCAGCACGATCGCTGCCGCCACCAGCGGGTTCCTCGTCATCCGTACCCGTGCCATCGCTGCCTCTCCCTGCCGGCCGGTCTGTGCTGTGCTGTGCTGTACTTCTCCGCGCTGCCGGGGCGGCGCTATCTGGAGTTGATCTCGATGATCGTCCAGCGTCCGTCGCGCAGTTGAGCGGTGACGGAGAGCTGAGCGGCTGCCCTGCTGGCGGCCTTCCCGTTGCGTTCGTAGACCTGGTCCAGGAAGACGAGCAGGTGGGCGCTCTCGTCGGTCAGCCTGGTCACTCCCGCCCGTACGACGTGGGTGGTCAGGGTGAGCTTCTGGTCGGCGGCCTGCTTCTCCACCTGGCCGAAGAGCGCCGCGTACTGCTGGAGCGCCTTGCCGGCGAGGAGTTGCTTCGCGGACTCCTTGGTGACGCCGGTGGCTTCGGGGCTGTAGGAGAACACCTTGCCGAGCGCGTTGGTGACGTCTCCCGCGACCCGGGTGGTGGCTCGGCTGTCGGTCAGCGCCTGGTTGGAGGTGGCGGGGGTGTCGCGCAGTTGACGCCCCGCCGCGAAGAGCCCGCCACCCGCGACGAGCAGCGCGACGACCAGTACCCCGGCCGCCACGCGCAGCAGGCGGGGGCCCGCTCCGGGCGGCGGCCCGTCCTCACCGGCCCCGGCGGCCGCCGCGGTGTCCTGGCCGGGCTCGTCCCCCGGTGTCCCGTCCGCCGGGGCGTCGGCCCGGCCGACGCCCTCCAGTTCCGTGCCGGTGGTCACGACCGCCGCCCCTCCCTGCCGCTTCATGTGCCGCTCCCGACCGCGATCGCCGTGAGCGCCTTGACCTTCCAGCCGTCGGCGGTCCGGGCGAGGGTGGCCTCGAAGCGTTTGCGCTCGGTGCCGCCCTTTCCGGTGCGCGGGGTGACCTGGACATCGACGGTCGCGATCATCTCGGCGGTGCCGGTTCGCTCGTCGAGGGCCGTTAGTGCCGCGTCGGTGACCTTTCCGCGTGCCGTGGAACCGGACTTCGTCAGCTCGCCCGCGTCCTTCGTCCGGGTGCGCTTCAGCTGGTCGTGGAGCGGCCCGGTCGAGGAGTCGAGCCACGCGCCGAGTCCCGCGTCCACGCTCTTGGCGCTCTTGCCGTCCAGACTGTTGAGCCGCGCGAGGTGCAGCTTCCCGTCGGCCAGCGCGGCGTCCCGGCTCTTGGCGTACACGAGGTCGTCGTCACCCCGTGCCTGTGCGTAGGACCAGCCGCCGAGTGCGCAGATCAGTACGGCGGCGAGCAGGACGGCCCATCCGCCCAGGGTCTTCGTCCGGGGTGTCATGCGCCGCCTCCCTGTCCGAGGCCGAGCAGACCGGCCATGCCTTCGGCAGCCGGGCCGGTGTCGGCGGTGACGCCGAGCGCGCCGGGCAGCCGGTCCTGCGACGCGTCGGTGAGAAGCATCGAGCCGGGCCTGGCCGGCGGTGGCAGGGCCCCGCCCTTGGGTGCGTTCGCGCTGCCGCGGACGTTGATGCCGGTGCCGGGCGACGAGGTGCAGCGGGCCCGGGTGTTGGTCGCTGGGCCGGCCGTGACGTCGAGGCCGTTGCGGTAGGTCGTGCCGCCGTACCCGGCGGTGCAGGGCAGCGGCTCGAAGAAGGTGACCGACATGCCGAACCGGGCACCGTTCTCGTCGACCGCGCTGGAGCCCGCCGCGACGACGGCCGGAAGCTTCACCAGGAGCTCCTCCAGTCCGCGTTGCCGGGTGACGGCGACGTCCGAGGTGGTGAGGAGGTTGGCGACGACGACACCGAAGCTCGGGTCGAGGTCCCGCAGGAGGCCGCTGATCTGGCCGGTCGCGTCGGGGGTGACCGCGATGAGCTTGCGCAGATCGGTGTCGGAACCCTTGAGCTCGGCGGCCAGTTCCTTGGCGCCGGAAGCGAACCCCTTGAGCGCGTCGCCCTGTTCGGCCTGGGTGCGCAGCACGGTCTCGCCGTCGATCATCAGCCGGGTGTTGACGGGCAGGGCGTCGTCGGCCGCCCGGACGAAGTCGCCGCCGGTGTCCAGCAGTACCTGGAGGTCGTCACCGCGGCCCTCGAAAGCGGTGCCGAACTCGTCGACGACCGTGCGCAGCGATTCCAGGTCGACGGAGCCGGCGAGGTCGTCGACGCTGGTGAGAACGTCGGTGACGGGCGCCGGAATCGTCGTGTCCGCCTGGTCGATGACGGAGCCGTTCGCCAGGTACGGCCCTTCGGTGCGGGTCGGCCGCAGGTCGATGTACTGCTCGCCGACCGACGAGAGGTTGGCGACGACCGCCTTCAGCCCGTCCGGGATGGGCGGGGCGTCCTTCTCGATGCGCAGTTCGGCCTCCACCCCGTCGTCGGTGAGTTCGATGGGACCGACGCGGCCCACGGAAACGCCCCGGTAGGTGACGTTGGAGTGGGTGAACAGGCCGCCGGTCTGCGGGAGCTGCACCTTGACGGTGTAGTAGCCGCGCATGCCGATGTAGTGGCCGAGGTCCGCGTAGCGGACTCCCAGATAGCCGAGCACGAGCACCGCGATGACCAGGAACACGATGTTCTTGATCCAGATGGCCGGGGTGATCATCAGTTGCTCCCCTTCGTCGTCGAGGTGACCGAGGGAAGGGGCAGCGGCAGGGCCGAGCCCGACTTCTGGGCCGTGCTGCCCGAGACCGCCGGGGGTGTGGTGCCGGCGGGGTCGAGCGGCGGGATGATCTGTGTGCCGGGCATGGCCGTCACATCCAGGTAGACGTTGAGGTAGTCGCCCTTCACGCCGCGCAGCACCTCGTCCGTGAACGGGTAGGTGAGCAGCACCTGGAGGGAGTCGGGCAGGTCCTGGCCGGAGTCGGCGAGGGCCTGGAGCGTGGGGGCGAGGGCCTTGAGGTCGGCGACCATGTCGGCCTTGCTCCTGTTGACCGTGTCGACGGCGACGGTGGAGAGGGTGTCGAGCGAGCGGAGCATGGTCATGAGCGAGCCGCGCTGCTTCTCCAGGACCTTCATGCCCGGGCTGAGCCCGGTGAGGACCGTCCCGACATCCTGTTTGCGGGTGGCGAGGGTGGCGGAGAGCCGGTTGACGCCGTCGAGGGCGTCGGTGATGTCCTCCTTGTGCCCGTCCAGGTTCGTCACGAGGGTGTCGACCCGCTTCAGCATGGAACGGACCTGCGGTTCCTGTCCGGCAAGTGCTTTGTTGAGTTCGGTGGTGATGGTCTTGAGCTGGTTGATGCCGCCGCCGTTCAGCAGCATCGACAGCGCGCCGAAGACCTCCTCGACCTCCGGATTCCGGTTGGTCCGGGTCAGCGGGATGCGGGCGCCGTCGGCGAGCGCCCCCTGGGCGGTGCCGGCGGCGGGCGGGGAGAGCTGGATGTACTTCTCGCCCAGGAGGCTGGACTGTTCGAGGTGGGCGTAGGCGTTGGCGGGCAGTTTGATCTTTCCGTTGACCCGCATGGTGACCTTGGCGTTCCAGCTGCCGGAGGCCAGTGAGATCTTGGTGACGCGGCCGACGGCCACGTCGTTGACCTTCACCGAGGACTGCGGGGCGAGGCTGAGTACATCGCCGAACTCGGCGGTGATCTCGTACGGATGGTCCCCCAGGTCCGCGCCACCGGGCAGGGTCACCTGGTCGATGCCGGTGAAGGTCGGCAGGTCGACCGTGGTGACGACCAGGACCAGGCCGACGCCCACCGCGAGCACGGCGGCGATGCCGGTCACGCGGGCGCCGGGTCTGCGCGGCACGTGGCTCATCGCTTCGCCCCCTTCTTCTGCGTGGCGGTCTTCTCGGGGGTGCCGTAGACGGTTCCCACGGCCGGAAGCGGCAGGGCGGGCAGTGCCTTCTGCCGTGCGGCGTCCACGGGCGCGAGTCCGGCCAGGGTCTGGCGCTCGTCGGTGAGCGGTCCGCCCATGGAGAGTTCGTTGAGGTTGGTGCGTCCGTTGAGGGTGCGGTTGAGCGGGTCGTACGCGTTGAGCACGTTGCCCGCGGCGAGTGGCAGGGTGTCCAGCGACTCGGCGAGCGAGGCGCGCTGGTCGACCAGGGTCTGGGTGATCGGCACCAGGGCGTCCACGTTCGCTTTGAGGGCGCCGCGGTTCTTCTGGATGAAGGTCTTGACCTGGCCGAGGGCGGAGCCCAGTTCCTTCAGCGCCGCGCTGAGGTTCTCCTTGTCGTCGGCGAGGAACCCGGTGACCGAGTTGAGCTGCTGTTCGGCGGCGCGGACGTTGCCGTCGTTGTCCTTCAGCATGGTGGTGAAGGTCTGCAGGTAGGACAGGGTGTCGAAGAGGTTTCCGCTGCTCCTGTCGAGGGTCTTCGTCGCCTTGCCGAACTGCTCGATGGAGTCGCCGATGGCCTTTCCGTTGCCGTCGAGGTTCTCGGCACCGGTGTCGAGGAGCCTGGCCAGGGCGCCGTTCGCGTTGGCTCCGTCGGGGCCGAGCGCGGTGGAGAGTTCCGTGATGGAGGCGTAGAGCTGATCGACCTCGACCGGTGTCGCGTTCTTCGCGGCCGGCAGGATGGCCTCGTCCGCCAGCACCGGTCCTCCGTCGTACGCGGGGGCGAGCTGGACGTACCGGTCCGCCACCAGGCTGGGGGCTACGACCACGGCGTGTGCGGCCGCGGGCACCTTGACGCCCTTGTCGACGCGGAGCGTGACCTGGACCTCCTTGCCCCTCGGCTTGACGCTTTCGACCCTGCCGACCTTCACGCCGAGGATCCGCAGGTCGGATCCGGCATACACACCGGTTGCCTGGTCGAAGTAGGCGGTGACGGTCGTCGTCCCCTCCTCGTCCATGGCCATCACACCGGTCGTGGCCGCGACGGCCACGACGGCGAGGCCGGCGCCCATGCCGACGATGCGCGTGATTCTCATGTCAGCGGCCGCCTTGCTGCTCGGGTGGCATGCATCCGGTAGCCGGAGGCGTGCCGGCGGGGAGGTAGTCCTTGGGGACGACCCCGCAGACGTAGTTGTCGAACCAGCGGCCGCTGCCGAGGGTGTTGCCGACGAGCCGGTTGTACGAACCTGCGAGCGACAGGACCTTGTCGAGGCTCTTGCGGTTCTTCACCAGTACGGCGGTGACCCGGCCGAGCGAGTCCAGGGTCGGCTTCAGCTGCTTGTTGTTGTCGGCGACCAGGCCGGTCAGCTGGGTTCCCAGATCCCGGGTGCCGGTGAGCAGCAGATGGATGGAGTCGCGGCGGGCCTGGATCTCTCCCAGGAGCAGGTTGCCGTCCTTCAACAGGGTTTCGAAGCTGCTCTTCTTGTTGGCGAGGGTCCTGGCGAGCTGCTTGCTGCCCTTGAGGAGGGTGGCCAGCTGGGCGTCGCGTTCGGAGACGGTCCGCGAGAGGGCGGAGAGCCCGTCGGCGGCGCTCTTCACGTCGGGGGGCGAGTCCTTGAAGGTGGCGGAGATCGTCTCGAAGCTCTTGGCGAGCTGCTTGGTGTCGATCTCCCCGATGGTCTCGCCCAGCCCGTTGAACGCCTGGGTGACGTCGTACGGGGAGGTCGTACGGCTCGTGGTGATGCGCAGGTCCGGGTCCTGGGGGCCGGTGCCGAGCGGGTCGACGGCGAGGTACTTCTCGCCGAGGAGCGTCTTGATGGCGATGCCCACGGTGGAGGAGTTGCCGATCCAGGCGTCCTTGACCCGGAAGCTGACCTTGACCCTGGGGCCGTTGAGCGAGACACCGGTCACCTCGCCGACCTTGACGCCGGCGATCCGTACCTCGTCGCCGTCGCCGAGACCGGCGGACTCGGTGAAGTCGGCGGTGTACGTGGTGCCGCCGCCCACGAAGGGCAACGAGTCGGCGCGGTAGGCGGCGAATCCGGCGAGGGCCAGGACGAGGAGCCCGACGATGCCGATGGCCACGGGGTTGCGTTCCCGCAAGGGTCTGATTCTCATGCCAGGCACCTGCTCGGTGTGGTGATCCCGATCCCGGTGGGGGGTGCGCTGCCGTCCTCGGTCGTCACACCGCTGACCTTGGCCTCGCAGAGGTAGAGGTTGAGCCAGGAACCGTACGAGGCGAGACGGCTGATCGCCTCCATCTTGGCCGGGGTCTTCGTCAGCATGTTCTCGATCTGCGGAGCCCCCTTGCCCAACTGGTCCGAAAGACGCCCGAGTTGCTTGATGCCGTCCTTGAGCGGCTTACGTCCGTCCTGCAACAGGTCGGCGGTGACCGTGGTGAGCGCGCCCATCGCCGTGACCGCCTCTCCGAGCGGCTTGCGGTCGCCGGAGAATCCCGTGACGAGCTGCTGGAGCGTGTCGACGAGGTCGTCGAAGCCGGCCTCCCGGTCGTTCACGGTCTTGAGCACGGTGTTGAGGTTCTTGATCACCTCGCCGATCACCTCGTCCTTGGCCGCGACCGTGCTGGTCAGGGAACCGACGTGCTGGAGGATGCTGTCCACGGTGCCGCCCTCGCCCTGGAGCACCTGGACGATGGAGCCGGCGAGCTGGTTGACGTCCGGCGGGGACAGCCCTTCGAAGAGCGGCTGGAAGCCGTTGAAGAGCTGGGTCAGGTCGAGTGCCGGGGTGGTGCGGGAGAGCGGAATGGTCGCCCCGGTCCCGAAGCTCCTGCCGACCGGACCCGCACCCTGGTCTAGGTCGATGTAGCGCTGGCCGACCATGTTGAGGTACTTGATCGAGGCGGTCACCGAGGCGGGGAGCCTGCGCCCCTTGCGGACGGCGAAGCCGACCTCGGCAAGCCGCTTGTCGGCCACCTCGATGGACTCGACCTGTCCGACCTTGACCCCGGCGATCCGGACGCTGTCACCGACGATCAGTCCGGTGACGTCGGTGAACCTGGCCCGGTACGTGGTGGTGTCGCCGACTCCGGTGTTGGCGATGGAGAGACCGAGGACGGTGGTGGCCAGGACGGTCACCAGGACGAAGACGATCGATTTCGCGAGCGGACCCGCGAGGGAGCGGCGCTTCACTTGAGCTTCACCTCCGCACCGCGGAAGGCCGGACCGATGAGCACGCTGCTCCAGTCGGGCAGGGTCCGCGGCTGGACTTTCAGTGAGGGAGCGACCAGCTCGTTGACGAGCCGGCTCTCCTGCGGGGAGTTGGGCATGCCGAGCGAGGTGTCCGTGCCTTCGGGGTCGGTGCTGCCCTGTTCGTCATCGGCGGCACCCTCGTCGGCGGCGGCCGACGCCTGGATGAGCCCCGCTGCCGTCGGCTCGCCCGCGCCGACGTACGGCACGGAGTAGCAGTGCGGTCCGCCGGTCGCGTCGTACACCGGGGTGTCCTTGCCGGGTACGTACTTTCCGCGGGACTCGACGGCCTTGACGGTGACGTGCAGACCGGGCTGGTCGGTGCCCTTGCCCAGTGCCTTGTCCATCGCGGGCACGAATCCGGCCACCGTCCGCAGGGTGCAGGGGAATTCGGACGAGTACTTCGCCAGGAGTTCCAGGGTCGGCCGGCCCGTGGCGGAGAGCCGGATCAGGTTGTCCTTGTTCTCCTTCAGGAAGGTGGTGAGGTCCTGCGCGGACGAGGTCGTGGAGCCGTACAGGTCAGCGAGCTCGGCCTGCTGGTCGGCGATGGTCCCGCTGGTGGTGGTGAAGTCGGTGAGCGCGTCCAGGATGTCCGGTGCGGCGTCGCCGTACACCCTGCTCACCTTGACGAGTTCCCTGATGTCGGCGTTGAGCGTGGGGAGCTGGGGGTTGAACTTACGGAGGTGCCGGTCGAGCGTGACGAGCGTGTCACCGAGCTTCTCGCCGCGTCCCTGGAGCGCCTGCGAGACCGCGTTGAGGGTGGCGGAGAGCTTGGCCGGCTGGACGGCGGTCAGCAGCGGCAGGACGTTGTCGAGGACTTCTTCCAACTCGATGGCGTTGCTGGAGCGGTCCTGCGGGATGACGGCTCCGGCGCGCAGCGTCTGCGCGGACGGTACGGCGGGCGGCACGAGCGCCACGAACCGTTCGCCGAACAGAGTGGTGGGCAGCATCTGGGCGGTCACGTCAGCCGGGATCCGGTCGAGCTTTCCGGGCTGGATCGCGAGGGTGAGCCGCGCCCCCTCGTCGTCGACCGCGATGTCGCGCACCTGTCCGATGACCACGCCCCGCAGCTTCACGTCGGCGTTGTCGTGCATCTCGTTGCCGACGCTTCCGGTACGTACCGTGACGGTGGCGTCGTCCGTGAACTCCTTCTCGTACACCGCGACCGACACCCAGATGAGCAGGGCGGGCACGAGCAGGAAGGTGACTCCGGCGAGTCGGCGGCTGACCGCCCGTGTGGTCCGGGTCTTCATCAGCCGGCCACCTTCACGGTCGTCGTGGCGCCCCAGATCGCGAGCGAGAGGAAGAAGTCGGTGACGCTGATCAGCACGATCGCGTTGCGCACCGAACGGCCGACCGCCACGCCCACTCCGGCGGGTCCGCCACTCGCGTGGAAGCCGTAGTAGCAGTGCGCGAGGATCACCATCACGCTGAAGATCAGCACTTTGAGCACCGACAGCAGGACGTCCTGCGGAGACAGGAAGAGATTGAAGTAGTGGTCGTAGGTGCCGGCCGACTGTCCGTTGAACAGGACGGTGACGTAGCGGGAGGCGAGGTACGAGGAGAGCAGCCCGATCGCGTACAGCGGGATGATGGCGACGACCCCGGCGATGATCCTGGTGGTGACGAGATAGGGCATGGAGCGCACGCCCATCGACTCCAGGCCGTCGATCTCCTCGTTGATGCGCATGGCGCCGAGCTGGGCGGTGAAGCCCGCGCCGACGGTCGCGGAGAGGGCGAGGCCTGCGACGAGGGGGGCGATCTCCCGGGTGTTGAAGTAGGCGGAGATGAAGCCGGTGAAGGCCGCGGTGCCGATCTGGTTGAGGGCGGCGTAGCCCTGGAGGCCGACGACCGTGCCGGTGGCGAGCGTCATCGCGATCATCACGCCGATGGTGCCGCCGACGACGCCGAGGCCGCCGCTGCCGAAGGCGACTTCCGCCAGGAGGCGCTGCACCTCCTTGAGGTAGCGACGCAGGGTTCTGGGTATCCAGACCAGTGCCCGGACGTAGAAGGTGAGTTGATCGCCGGATCGGTCGAGCCAGCTGAGCATCGACATCGGTCAGCTCCCCTTCGCGGGGACGATCTGGAGATAGATCGCCGTGAGGACCATGTTCACGAAGAACAGCAGCATGAAGGTGATGACGACGGACTGGTTGACCGCGTCCCCCACCCCCTTCGGACCGCCGCGCGGATTGAGCCCGCGGTAGGCGGCGACGATGCCGGCGATGAAGCCGAAGATCAGGGCCTTGATCTCGCTGATGTACAGGTCGGGAAGCTGGGCCAGGGCGGAGAAGCTCGACAGATAGGCCCCGGGGGTGCCGTCCTGCATGATCACGTTGAAGAAGTAGCCGCCCATCGTGCCGACCACGGAGACGAGGCCGTTGAGCAGGACGGCGACCAGCATGGTGGCAAGGACCCGCGGGACGACGAGGCGCTGCACCGGCGAGACACCCATGACCTCCATCGCGTCGAGCTCCTCGCGGATCTTTCGCGAGCCGAGGTCGGCGCAGATGGCCGAACCGGCGGCCCCGGAGACCAGGAGCGCCACGATGATCGGGCTGGCCTGCTGGATGACGGCGAGGACGCTGGCTCCGCCGGTGAAGGACTGGGCTCCGAGCTGCTGGGTGAGGGAGCCGACCTGGAGGGCGATGACCGCGCCGAAGGGGATGGAGACGAGGGCGGCCGGCAGGATGGTGACGCTGGCGACGAACCAGAACTGCTCGATGAACTCCCGCACCTGGAAGGGCCTGCGGAAGGTCTCGCGGCACACGGTCCCGGCGAGGGCGAACAGCCTCCCGGTCTCGCGCAGTGGGGCGAACAGCCGCGTCGGGCGTCTCTGCTCGGGCGCCTTCTCCGGCACCCGGTCCACCGGCTGCCCGGGGGGCCGCACCGGCATGGGGGCGGTCATGGGCGCCCACCGCCCGCGGCGGGGCTGTAGCTGTTCAGGATGGCCGTACGGGCGGCCTCCGGCAGCTGTCCCATCATCGACATGACCCGCTCCCGGCGGCGCAGCGCGCCCTGGCGCACCGGCAGGCCCGGCGAGGGCTCCAGCTGCGGGACGACCGTGCGGGGCGCGTTCGCCGAACTGATGCCCTGCCCGTAGCCGTTGAGCTCCTCGGCGGCGAGGGTGGCGGCGTCCTTCTCCTCGGACATCCCGATGGGCCCTTCGCGCCGCCCGGCGAGGAACTGGGAGACGACGGGCAGATCGCTGGTCAGGAGCACCTCGCGCGGCCCGAAGGTGACGAGGTTGCGGCAGAACAGCATCCCCATGTTGTCCGGGACGGTCGAGGCGATGTCGAGGTTGTGGGTGACGATCAGCATCGTCGCGTCGATCTGGGCGTTGAGGTCGATCAGCAGCTGCGAGATGAACGCGGTGCGGACCGGGTCGAGTCCGGAGTCCGGCTCGTCGCAGAGGATGATCTGCGGGTCCAGGACGAGTGCGCGGGCCAGGCCGGCCCGCTTGCGCATTCCGCCGGATATCTCGCCGGGAAGTTTGTCCTCGGCGCCGAGAAGTCCGACGATGTCGATCCGCTCCATGACGATGCGCCGGATTTCCGACTCCCTCTTGCGGGTGTGTTCACGCAAGGGGAAGGCGATGTTGTCGAAGAGGGACATGGACCCGAAGAGCGCGCCGTCCTGGAACATGAGCCCGAACAGCTTCCGGGTCTCCATGATCTTTCGCTCGGAACTGTTCACCATGTCGACGCCGTTGATGAGCACGCGCCCCTGCTCGGGCTTCAGCAGGCCGATGATGGATTTGAGGAAGACGGTCTTTCCGGTGCCGGAAGGACCGAGCATCACGCTCACTTCGCCGGCGGGCAGAGTCAGGCTGACGTCCTGCCAGATGTTCTGCTTACCGAAGGATTTCGTAAGGCCTTCAACGACTACTTCGATTCCCATCGGCCCTCCCTCGACGTATCGGTGAACGAAGTCATCTGTCAGCGCTCCGGCTCTGAGAAATCCAATGGCGGCTCGTCACACATGCACCAGGAGGCGCACGTTATGTCCGCCGAAACCGCCAGGACAAGCCGTTGAACAGCGGAAATCGGCGAACCAGGTGCTCGATGTGGATCACTTGTCACCGAGTGACAAAGCCTGGGGGCGACTTTGTCGGAATCTGCGCAAGATCTCCTGCGTGCGGGGCGGGTTCCCACGGCCTGTGGGGGCCGGAGCCATGGGGCCCCGGCAGCGGGAACGCCACCCCGGACAGAGGGTTCGGCATCAATCCGTTCCCGGTACGGAATCCTGGTCAAGGGGGGCGCGACCTGGACTCCACGAGCGTCGAGCGAGCAGCCACGGACGCGTTTCCGTGCTGCTTACCCGGGACGCTACGGCTGAGTAACCTGCCTTCGCAATAGCGGTTCCCGAACTTTTTGCACGGCTATTGGCAGCAGGGTTGTTTTTGTACGGGGGTGAGTAATGCCCACCGTCCGGTTGTCGGGAAGTGAGCCTTTCCGGCCCGGTGCGCCGCCCTCGGTGTACTCACCTGCGCATGGACCCGCCCCGCCCGGAACAGTATTCCGTGCGGGGCGGAGACCCTTTTTCGCAGGCCCGGGTGGACGTGCCGTGAACTACTGAGCCACTCCCGCGTGCCAGCTGTCCGAAAGCGCCTGTCCGGCATGGGGCGCGGAGCTGCCCGGGGCGGTCAGGCCCGCCGTGTAGGTCGCGGCGTCGTTCAGCACGAGGTTGTTGTTGCCGGCCGCCGAGGGCAGGGCCGTCTTGAGGTTGACCGCCCAGTTGAGCTCGCCGAGGGTCAGCGGCCCGCAGCCACTCACACCCGGGACGGCGAAGCCGCTGTCCCCCTGGTCGTTGCCGGTCAGGGCGACGCGGTTCAGCAGCCCCCTGGTGTTGGGCGTGCCATCGGCGTTGTAGCGCTGGCTGGCCAGGGCCGGCGCCGTGAGGTTCTGCGGACGCAGAACGACCGGCTTGGAGGTGGTCCCGATGTAGCACTTGGACCCGAGGAAGGTGTTCTGCAGGTGGATCCGGACCGGGATGTCCACGATCACCTTGCCGCTCTGCATCCCCGCGGTCAGGTCGAAGTTGCTGGGCGTGCCGGCGGACTCCACCGTGGCGACGACCCTGTTGAGGCTGGCGTCCGCCAACTGGTTACAGATCGCGGAGATCACGGGTATGCCGTCGGTGCACATGATGCCCAGCAGGCCGCCGGGGATCTCCGTCGGCGCGCCCACGATCGAGCCGCCCGCGGGTGCCACGATCCGGGCGGCCCCCGTCGACGCGTTGCGCACGATCCCGAACTGGAGATCATTCGCCCCGGTCGTCGCCACGGTGTTGCCGAGTTTGATGGAGCCGCTGTCGGAGTGCGAGGCCACGCATATCGCGATGTCCGTCGTGCCGTCCGCCGCGAGCATGGCCGGATCGTCGACCGGGCACCGGCTGAAGGGCGCCCAGTTGCCGTTCATGGCCTGGGCGGATGCGGCACTCGCAGGCGAAGTGCTGAGCGGAATGCCGATGGCCACAGCCACCAGCGCGCCGAAGAGAGCGGGTCTGAAGAGTTTCGGGGCAGCACTCATGGAAGGTCCGGCCTTTCTCGAGGAAGGTGGGGCAGACGGGTGATTCGATGGTTCAGCGTTCCGGACGGGGCCTGGGAGGCTCGGGGCAGTTGAGCGGAACCTCGTCCACGCACAGGGCGCCCTGCATCATCTTGGTGTAGTTGCCGTTTCCGGAGACCGCGGCGGTGAAGATGTTGTCCAGGTCCTCTGTGACCCCGCAGCCGGTGAATGCGGGAATGTCGGCGGACCCGACGAGAGCCCCACCGGTTTTCACGGTGTAGCCCTCGGTCGCCGGGTTCCTTCCCGTGGAGCCCTTTCCGGTCAGGACGAGCTTCATGGGCCGGACGGTGCGGCACGAGGGGCCCACATCCAGCGGGGTCCCGTTCACTTCCACGTCGTACAGCCGGAGAGTCATCTCCTGCGTCGATGTGGTGGTTTCCGGACGCCTTCTGGTGATGGGGTCGGGCCCTTCGGCAAGTGTGTCGATTCGGGCGGGCTTGGTGAGTTCGAGCTCGAGCGTGGCCGTCGTCGGCATGAAGCCGAAGGTCAGGAACGTGGACGTGGCCGGAGGCATCTGAGGCTTGCCGTTGTAGTCGAGTGTGGCCTCGGACTTGAGCCAGGTCAGACTCTTGCCGCCCGGGCACATGTAGGCGGCCGTGGCGGAATTGAGCTGGAGCCGGAGATGACCGGGCTCGCTGAAAGCCATGGCGGCCTTCTGCTTGTTCACATTGGAGTACCCGGCCATGTAGCCGTGGGCTCCACGTGCCGGGGTTTCGACGGGACCGTAGATGAGGGTGCATTCCGCGGGCACCGGTGGGTCGTAATCCTCCGCCCCGGCCGGCGTCGAGGCCGACGCCTCCGTGCCGCGGTCCCGTACGGCCGGCCCCGGGCGGGCCGGCACTTCCGGCATCGTCCGCGCGTCCGGAGTCTGCCCGACCGTGGCGGGCACCGCGACCGTGGCCAGTTCCGGCTGCTGGTCGGGGTCGACGGCGCAGGAGAGGGAGACGACCACGGGAGCCCCGGTGGCCGCATCGCCGGAACGCAGCACCAGATCGAGTTCCAGAGCTCCGGCGGTGAAGACCATGTCGCCCGCGGAACGGGGCGTCACGGTCGGCACCTCGCCCGCGGCCTCGATCACCACGTCCTCCTTCGGGGCCGCGTCCACCTCCTCGACGGCAAGGTCCTGCCACATCACCTCGGTCGGTGTCCCGTTCTGCGTCACCGCCGTCGTCAGCCGGGCGGAGCCCGATACCCGGGACGTGGCGTCGGCCGGCAGTTCCGCCAGAGCGGTGCGCGGAAGAGTGAGCCCGAGACGCACCTGATCAGGCCTGACGGCGGTGCCGACCGGGGAACTCGTCGGGAGTTCGGTGGAGACACGCACCACCACCTGCCGTGCTCCGGAGGCGAAAGCGCAGGTGTACCCGATGTCGGCATCGACCGGACGGGTATCACTGGCCATCCCCGTTCCCGGCATGAGCCCGGCCAGAAGTGCCACGACACCGACCGCGCCGGCCTGAGCCGTCCGCTGGGTGCGGCCCGCTCTGAATATCATCTCGGAACCTGCTGTCGTCTTGGAGCTGACTGGTCATCTGAGGAAACCGGACTCGCCCCGCTGCGGACGGAGCTGCGTGCCGGAGAAGTCATCTCCGGCACGCAGCTCGCGGCCATCGCGGTCGCTACCGGTTCACGGAGAGGTGACGGTGATGGGCTTGGCCAGCTTGTAGATGGCCGAGAACTTGGCGGCGTCGCCGTTGTTCATCAGCGAGGCACAGTTGCTGACGTTGGAGATGGTGAGACCGGCGCCGTTGGTGATGGACAGCTCACCCGTGGAGTTGGTGTACTTGGCGTTGCTCGCCGTCCCCGAGATCTTGGCCGTGCACACCCCGAAGAGCGTGTCTCCGGTGATGGTCACGTTCACGTTCGAGAGCGAGCCCGACGTGACCCCGGCGCTGTAGCTGGTTGCGTTGAGGCTGATGGTGGAGGTCGACACGGCGCTGAACGAGGATCCGAGCGGCCCGTCACAGGGGTCGCTGACCGGGTTGCCGAACGTGGCCGAGGAGATCGTCGCCAGGTTGGTGCCGCTGGCGTGCACACCGTTGGTGGCGGTACCGCTGGCGGTCGCGGAGTAGCAGGTCACCGACTGGTTGGTCACGGTGTCCAGCAGGTCCGCTGTCGTACCCGCCTTGAGCGAAGCCGTGAACGACCCGTTCGCGTTCGGGTTGACGACGGTGTACGTGGCCAGCGCGGTGGCGGAGGCCGAGGTGACGGTGAGGCCGAGCGCGGCGGCTGCGACGGCGGTGGCGAACAGGGAGCGCTTGGTGATCGTTCTCACGGAACTACCCTCCGGTGGGGTGGAGTTGGACGTACCCGAATACCTCGGACCGCGCCCGGTAATGGGCTTGGCACGAGGGCGGCTCACATCGTGAAACGCAGAAGTCCAAGGACTCGACTGCGTGATCGAACTCCGTGCGGATCGAACGTTACGAGCCAGTAGCCCAACGCTGCAATACCCGGCGCAGAAATTCCCTGACGCTCTCGATAAACGCGTAGCCTCTTAGCGACATCTCAGCAGATCGCCACGATTTTCTATCCGAAAGTGAGCACTTACGCGCGAGTACCTGCCCCGTACAGCCTCCCAGTGCTCACCACGAGCAGAGGCGGGAGGCGCCCCGGCGGGCCCGCGGCACCACCCGTACCCGCCGGTAAGATCGTCCATACGGTGGCACAATGCCGTGCGAGGCGTGAACGTCTCCCGCGCCACGCTCCCGTGCGCCGGCAACGGCCACCGCCGAGGCGCGGGCTCGCACCGAGACGGAGTGGACGCGAGCCGATATCCGCCTCGGCACACATCTTTTTAATCCCCGACCGCGACGTCACCCTTTCCCGCGCCGAATTCTCTATTCGGTCCCGGAAAATCCGGTTCGGTTATCGCTCACCGGTCGGGCTGCCCCGCCGAAGGCCCGCAGAGCGACCCGACTTCGAAATCCCCGCCCCGCCGCAGCGCCGTCGGCACCAGCCTACCGTTACCCAGGGTTACTTTTTTGCTCGCTCAAGAGTAAATGTCCGAAAAACATTGTCCGGAAGTGAGTACTCGCGTCCCACCTGCACCGGAGCACCACAACCGGGCCGAGACGTGTGCCCCTTACACTTCGATCTTGTGCAAGTGGTGCGCACAGCAGCTGACTTGGTCTATCTTCATCGCGAACTTGGTACGCACCTGTCGGTTCGTGGGAGCGCTTTCCCCCACCGCCTCACCCCCACCGGGCGCCGGAGAGCAAGGGGACACGTCATGCCGAAAGTCATCTCACCTTTGGACACTGGGGATCCGCTGGGCCCGCTCCCCCAGGAATTCGCCACCATCATGCGGCCCGAACTGCCGAGCCTGATCAAGGAGATCGGCGTCGAGGTCACCCGGGCCTACCCGGAGTACGCGCGTCTGCTCAGCGGCCCCAACGGACAGGCCATTCGCGTCGGTGTCGAGCAGAGCCTGTCCTCCTTCGTGGACCTGGTGGCCGAACCGTCCACATCCACCTCACTGCGCGACGACATGTGCCGTCGGTTCGGACGCTTCGAGGCATACGAAGGCCGCACCATGGAGACGCTCCAGGGCGCCTATCGGCTCGGCGCGCGCGTCGCCCTGCGCCGGGCGAAGAAGGTCGGCCGGAGCTACAACTTCTCGCCCACCCTGATGCTCAGCTTCGCCGACGCGCTCTTCGCCTACATCGACGAACTCGAATCGCTCTCCCGGGAGGGCTTCCTGGAGGTGCAGTCGCAGAGTGGCGAACAGACCGAGGCCATGCGCCGGCGGCTGCTCCACCTGATCCTGGCGGGGCGCCCCGTCCCCCGTACCGCCATCGCCGAACTGTGCGAGCAGACCGGATGGACGCTGCCCGACGAGGTCACTCTCGTCGCGGCCCGCTCCCCCGCCGGCCTGGACCGGGCCAGTGCCGACCGCGACCTCCTGGTCGACCTCAGCGACCCACAGCCCCATCTGCTGATCCCCGGCCCCCTCGACGACGCACGAAGATCCATGCTCGACCAGGCGCTCCCCGGCGCCCGTACCGCGATCGGGCTGACCGTCCCCACCGCCCTGGCCTCGGACTCGATCCGCTGGGCCAGGCGAGTCCTCGAACTCGTCGACGCGGGCGTCATCGACGACGCGCCGTTCATCCTCTGCGAGGACCACCTCATCACCCTGTGGCTGCTGTCGGATCCGGTTCTCCTGGAGCAGCTGGCCCAGCGGGAGCTCGCGCCCGTCGCCGGCATCAGTGCCACCCGGCGGGAGCGGCTGATCGAGACCCTGCGCATCTGGCTCGACACCCGCGGCACGGCCGCCCACATGGGCGAACTCCTGGATGTGCACCCGCAGACGGTCCGCTACCGCATGCGCAACCTGGAGTCCATCTTCGGTCAGCAACTGACCGATCCGGAGAGCCGGTTCTCCACCGAGGCGGTCCTGCGGGCACTCCAACTCCAAGCCCGCGCCGACGACTCCACGCTGTAATCCGTCCGCAGAACCGTTTCCGGCCAGAACACGGCCTTCACTGCGCGTCAACTTACTTATGGGTAAGGGGAAATACCCGGTCACTCCCAGACGGTTGCCACACGGAGACGTTCTCAACGAGAAACCCGGAACTGCGTCCCGTACATATGGAGGAGTCGGCCGCCCACCCGGCGGCCGCGACGTCCGACCTCCTGGCCACCATTCGAGAGGGAACCCCCATGACCGCCTCGCACCTGCTCGTCCCCGTACCGATCCCGGACCGCATCGCGGCGCTGATCGGCTCCTGCATCCCGCCGCACATCCTGGAGGCGGAGTTCGACGCCGAACGCGCCGCGCGGGAGGTCCGCAGGTTCCGCGGCCCGCGGCTGGGCGTCGAGGACCAGGCCGACCGCGAGCAGGCCCTGTCCGAACTGGCCCGCGCCAACAAGGTGCTCTCCGCCCACCACCCCCGGCTCGCGGTGCGCCCCGGCAGCTCCTGGTGACTCCCCCGCCGCATCTCCATCTTGCGGAGGCGCCACCATGCGCTTACCTTACTCCGAAGTAAGTTTACTCCAGAGTAAGGAACTGGCGTGGCCGACAACAGCAGCGGCAACCTCACCGACGAACTGACCGCCCTCGACTTCGCGGCCGTCTCCCCCGAGGAGTTCGCACGGATCGTGAAGGGCCTGTCCGCCAAGCAGCTCGGCGAGGTCATGCACGGCGAACTGCGCACCCGGGTGCTCGGCGAGGTCTTCGGCCGGATGAAGCAGCAGTTCCGCCCCGAGGCGGCGGGACAGCTCAAGGCGCTGATCCGCTGGAAGATCACCGGTGACACCGAAGCGGTCTACGAGACCACGATCGCGGACGGCGCCTGCACCGTCAGCGAGGGCCGCTCGGAGGCCGAGCCGCGCACGACGCTGGTGATGGCCGACGCGGAGTTCCTCAAGCTGGTCTCCGGCAACGGCAATCCCGTGACGATGTTCATGATGCGCAAGCTGAAGGTGGCCGGCGACGTCGGTCTCGCCTCGGGCCTCACCCGCTACTTCGACATCCCGAAGGCCTGAGGCCGATGAGCTACTTCTCCCTCGCCCTCACCGAGGAGCAGCAGGACCTGCGCAACTGGGTGCACGGCTTCGCCGCCCAGGTGGTGCGCCCGGCCGCCGCCGAATGGGACGCCCGCGAGGAGACGCCCTGGCCCGTCATCCAGGAAGCGGCCCGGATCGGTCTGTATGGATTCGAGTCCCTGGCCGACATGTACGGCGATCCGTCCGGGCTCTCCCTCCAGATAGCCAACGAGGAGCTGTTCTGGGGCGACGCCGGAATCGGCATGGCGCTCTTCGGCACCTCCCTCGCCGTCGCCGGGATCTTCGCCTCCGGTACGCCGGACCAGCTCGCCGAGTGGGTACCGCAGTGCTACGGCGACGAGGACGACCCGAAGGTGGCGGCGTTCTGCGTCTCCGAACCGCAGGCCGGCTCCGACGTCTCCGCGATGGCGACGAAGGCCCGCTACGACGAGGCCAAGGACGAGTGGGTGCTCTCCGGCCAGAAGGCGTGGATCACCAACGGCGGGATCGCCGAGATCCATGTGGTCGTCGCCTCGGTCGACCCGTCGCTCGGTGCGCGCGGACAGGCCGCGTTCATCGTGCCGCCCGCCACGAAGGGCCTGGAGGCGAGCCGCACCATCAAGAAGCTGGGCCTGCGCGCCTCGCACACGGCGGACGTCTTCCTCGACGACGTACGCGTTCCCGGGCACTGCCTGCTCGGCGGAAAGGAGAAGCTGGACGCCCGGCTCGCGCGCGCCCGCGAGGGCGGCACCGCCAAGGGCCAGGCGGCGATGGCGACCTTCGAGGTCAGCCGCCCGACCGTCGGCGCCCAGGCGCTGGGCATCGCGCGCGCGGCGTACGAGTACGCGCTGGAGTACGCCGGACAGCGCGAGGCGTTCGGCCGGCCCATCATCGAGAACCAGTCGATCGCCTTCGCGCTGGCCGACATCCGTACGGAGATCGAGTCCGTACGGCTGCTGATCTGGCAGGCCGCGTGGATGGCCCGCAACGACCGGACCTTCGACGCGGGCCAGGGCTCCATGTCCAAGCTGCGCGCCGGTGAGCTGGCGGTGTCCGCGACGGAGAAGGCCGTCCAGATCCTCGGCGGCGCCGGGTACAGCAGGGAGCATCCGGTGGAGCGGATGTACCGCGACGCCAAGATCTACACGATCTTCGAGGGCACCAGCGAGATCCAGCGCCTGGTGATCGCACGGGCGATCTCGGGGCGGCACATCCGCTGACACGGGGGCACGGGCCGGCGGCCGGTACGCCGGCGCGGGCTCAGGACCCGGGGACCGGCGTGAACCGTACCGGCAGCGACGCCGGTCCCCGGGTGAAGACGCCCTGCTCGGACGGGGTGAACCCGTCCGCGAGCCGCACGTCCGGCATCGCGTCGAGCAGCATGTTCACCCCGGTCCGCACCTCCGCCCTGGCCAGCAGCGCGCCCACACAGAAGTGCCGTCCCAGGGCGAACGCCAGATGGTCGGCCGCCGCGGAGAACGCCGTGGTGCTGGTCAGGTCGGTGCGGAAGAGGTCGAAGCGGTCGGGGTCGCGGTACCGGGCGGCGTCCCGGTTGGCCGAGCCGATCAGACAGGTGACGGTCGAGCCGGCGGGCACCCGGCCGCCGCCGAGCTCCACGTCCGTGGCGCTCTGACGCATGATCATGTGCACCGGCGGGGTGAGGCGCAGCGTCTCCGCGAACGCCCGGTCGATGAGGCTTCGGTCCTCCCGTACGGCGGCGAGCTGCTCGGGGTGGGTGAGCAGATGGGCGAAGATCGAGGCGATGGCCTTGTCGGTGGTCTCACCCCCGGCGGCCAGCAGCAGGCTGCAGAAGGCCTTGATGTCCTCGTCGCTCATCCGGACACCGTCGACCTCTGCGGCGCAGAGCGCGGAGAGCAGGTCGTCGCCGGGCGCCTTCCGCCGTTCCTGGATGATCGGGATCATGTACGCGGCGAATTCCTGCCGGGTCCGTTCACCGGCCGCCGCCACCTCCGGGTCGCCCGCGAGGTTGCCGAGGAAGGCGATGACGCTGGTGTACCAGCCGTGGAAGCGGTCGTGGTCGGCCTTGTCGAGCCCGAGCATGTCAGCGATGACGAGGACGGGGAAGCGGGTGGCGAACGCGTCGACGAGGTCGGCCTCGCCGGTGTGCCGGAAGGTGTCGATCAGTGCGCGTGCGTTGCGCTCGATGACCGGGAGGAACTTCTCCTGGAGGTCGGTGCCCCGGAAGGCGGGGGCGACCAGGGCCCGGCGCACGGCGTGCTCGCGTCCGCTGAGCTGGAGGATGGTCCGGCCGTGGACGGGCTCGATCTGCCAGTCGTAGTTGTCGGTGGTGAACTCCCCGGCCCTGTCCTTGAAGACCCGCTCGACGTCCTCGTACCGGGAGACGACGTAACTGTTCGTGGCGTCGTGCCGGATCAGCGGGTGGTGCTCGCGCATGATCCGGTAGGCCCCGTAGGGGTCGGCGGCGAAGGCGGGCGAGAGAATGTCGGGCACGGGTGGTGCTTGCGAGGCGAGTGACTCTTGTGGGGCAGACGTCATGACGCTCCAGGGTCGTTGACGGGCAACGCCGCCAAGGTTATTGACGTACCGTCCGCTCTGAAACCCCCAGGGGGAACCATGCCCGCCGGCCTCCGCCCGTCCGTCCTCTTCGTCACCGATCTCGCGTACGAGGCGCGCGGGCGCCGCTACTGCGACGAGGACATCCACCTGACCTCACGGCTGCGCGAGGACTTCGACGTCGCGCTCTGTCACCCCCGGGACGCCGCCGCGCTCCTGGACGGCTTCGACGCCGTCGTCGTACGCAACAGCGGTCCGGTGCTGCACTACCAGGAGGCGTACGACGCGTTCTGCGCGCGGGCCCGGGAGCTGGGCACGCGGGTGTACAACCCGCTCACCGGCCGGGGCGACATGGCGGGCAAGCAGTATCTGGTCGACCTGAGCCGTGCCGGCTACCCGGTCATCCCCACCGTGGACCGGGCGGCGGATCTGGGGCTGCTGCCCGGGGCCGAGGGCTATGTCGTCAAGCCGAAGCTGGGCGCGGACTCGGTCGGGCTGCGATTCGTGAGTACACCGGAACTGCCGCCCGGGGCGGACGGCACGCAGCTGGTACAGCCGCGGATCGACTTCCGCTACGAGGTGTCCTTCTACTTCATCGACCACGACTTCCAGTACGCGCTGAACGCGCCGCACCCGGAGCAGCGGTGGGTGCTGGCGCCGTACGAGGCGAGTGCGGCGGATCTGGCGTTCGCGCGTGCGTTCATCGACTGGAACACCCTCGACCACGGCATCCAGCGGGTCGACGCGTGCCGGACCGCGACGGGTGAGCTGCTGCTCGTCGAGCTGGAGGACCTCAATCCGTATCTCTCACTGGACCGCGTGGACGCATCGGTGCGGGAGGCGTTCGTCGCCCGGATGACGGCGTCGCTGAAGGAAATGCTGGGCTGACACGTCCGGCCGTCCCCCGCATGCGGGTGACATGGGGCGGTGTGAGGGTGCAAAGGTGACCACTGCCAGCGAGACCGCACCCGCCGCGCAGGTTGCCGGCGCACCGCCCCTGCTCGATCCGCGCCGCCGGAACATCGTCTTCGCGACGATCGTGCTGGGCATTCTGCTGGCGGCCCTCGACCAGACGATCGTGGGCACCGCGCTGCCCACGATCGTCTCGGACCTCGGGGGCGCCGAGCACATGTCGTGGGTGGTGACCGCGTATCTCCTGGCGGAGACGGTGGCGACGGTCCTGGTCGGCAAGTTCGGTGACCTGTTCGGCCGGAAGATCGTCTTCCAGCTCTCGGCGATCATCTTCATCACCGGTTCGTTCCTCTGCGGTCTCGCGACCAACATGACCCTGCTCATCGTGTGGCGCGGTCTGCAGGGCATCGGCGCGGGCGGTCTGATGGTCACGTCGATGGCGCTGATCGCCGATGTGATCCCGCTGCGCGACCGCGGCAAGTACCAGGGTGCGATCGGTGCCGTCTTCGGCGTCGCGACCGTCATCGGGCCGCTGCTGGGCGGCCTGTTCACCGACCACCTGACCTGGCGCTGGGCGTTCTACGTCAATGTGCCGATCGCGATCGTGGTGGTCATCGCGGCGGCCCGCACCATCCCGTCCGTGAAGGCGGCGGGCCGGCCGGTCATCGACTACCTGGGCATCACGATGGTCACGGTCGGGGCGAGCTCACTGATCCTGGCGACGAGCTGGGGCGGCAACGAGTACGGCTGGGGCTCCCCCGTCATCATCGGCCTGTTCGCGCTCGGGCTGGTGGCCCTGGCCGCCTTCTGCTTCGTCGAGTTCCGGGCGAAGGAACCGATGCTGCCGATGCGGCTGTTCAACAACCCGGTCTTCACGGTCTGCTCGATCCTCAGCTTCATCGTGGGCTTCGCGATGCTCGGCGCGATGATCTACCTGCCGACCTATCTGCAGTACGTGGACGGGGACTCGGCGACACTCTCCGGCGTCCGGACGCTGCCGATGGTCATCGGTCTGCTGGCCGCCTCGATCTTCAGCGGCAACGTGGTCAGCAAGACCGGTCACTACCGGATCTTTCCCATCGTGGGCTCGCTGGTCATGGCGGTCGGACTGTTCCTGCTCTCCCGGATGGGTCCGGACAGCGGGGTGTGGCTGGAGTCGCTGTACATGCTGGTGCTCGGCCTCGGCATCGGGCTGTGCATGCAGGTGCTGACGATCGCGGTGCAGAACACCGTCGACTACTCGGATCTGGGCACGGCCACCTCCGGCGTGACGTTCTTCCGTACGCTCGGCAGCTCCTTCGGTACGGCGGTGTTCGGCACCATCTACGCCAACTCGCTCGGCCCGAACCTCGAGGACGGGGTGGCGGCGGCGGTGCGGGCGGGCGGTGACCCGGCGGTGGTGGCGAAGGCCTCGCAGAGTCCGGAACGGCTGCACTCCCTCCCCGGCGCCCAGTCGGCGCCGCTGGCCCAGGCGTACGCCGACACCCTGCACACCGTGTTCCTGTGGACGGTGCCGGTCGCAGTGCTCGGATTCGTCGTGGCGCTGTTCCTGAAGCAGGTCAAGCTGCGGGACACGGCGCGGGCCGGCTCGACCGACATGGGTGACGGGTTCGCGTCTCCGAGCGCCGGGGACTCGGCCCGGCTGCTGGAGTTCTCGGTGGCCAAGGTGCTGAGGCGGGTGGACCCGGACACGGCCCGGCGGATCGTGGCCTCGTCCGACACCCGGCTCGACATGGCGGGGGCCTGGGCGGTGATGCAGGTCGAGCTGTTCACCCGGATGGTCGGCCATGCGGGGCTCCGGCTGATCGCGACCCGGCACCGTATTCCGCCGGAGGTCCTGGTGCCCGTGTTCGACCGGATGATCGAGGAGGGCTATCTCACCGGGAACGGCCATCTGTTCACGCACACCGAGGCGGGCAGCCGGGAGTCCCGGATCATCAACGACGCCTGGTCCCACTGGCTCACCGAGCAGCTGGGCGACCAGCAGGAGCAGGCCGATGACGCCCGGCTGCGCGCCGCGGTCGACGTGATCGCGAAGCGGCTGCTGGCCGAGGACCTCACACAGGAGCTGGCCCCCGTGGCCCCGGCGGGCGCGCCGGTCTGAGGCCGTTACGGGCCTGTCCGGCCGCGGACCATCAGTCGGCGAAGGCGGCGGACTCGTAGACCCAGGCACCGTCATGCCGGACGAAGCGGCTCTTCTCGTGCAGCGAGTCGCGCCCGCCCGCGAGCGTGTAGTGCGCCCGGAAGGTGACCGTGCCCGTCGTGTGGAAGGCACTGCCCTCCGTCGTCCCCAGGATCTCCAGCCCCTGCCAGCGCTGCCCGGGGTCGAGGTCGAGGACGGCCGGCCGGTGGTCCGGGTGCCAGGTGCGCAGCAGGTACGCGACGTCCCGGACGACGAAGGCGGTGTACCGCGAGCGCATCAGCGCCTCGCACGTCGGTGCCGGGGCCCCGGCGTGGAACCGGCCGCAGCACTCGCCGTAGGTGGCGGGCAGCCCGCACGGGCACGGCAGGGCGGGGGTGACCTGGAAGACGGGAGCGGCGGAGGGCCGCCGCGGGCGTGCGGTACGTCGGGACATGGGTCCATTGTGGCCTGCGGCGGAACCGGGCCGTGACGTGCCGGCGCACCAGGGCCTTGATCAGCCCTTGCGGGCCACCCCCGCGTACCCCGGGATCGGCTCGTCGCCCGGGACGTCGATGACCTCGCCGAGCTCCGGGTGCCAGTCGGCGGAGAGCGAGACACCCGGGTCGACCAGTTCGAGGCCGTGGAAGAAGGCCGTGAGTTCGGCCCGGCTGCGGGGACGCAGCGTCATGCCGCGGGCCTTGTACATGGCGGCGGCCCGGTCCGCGCCTTCCGGGTCGAAGTCTCCGGTGGTCTGCGACAGGACGAGGTAGCTGCCGGGGGCGAGCTGGTCGACCAAGCGGTCCACCAGCTCCGCTGCGCCGTCCTCGTCGTCCAGGAAGTGCAGCAGCGCCAGCAGGGACAGGGCGACCGGCCGGTCGAAGTCGAGGACCTTGCCGGCCGCTTCCAGGATGGCCCCGGGCCTGCGGGCGTCGGCCTGGATGTACTCGGTGGCGCCTTCCGGGGTGGAGCGCAGCAGGGCCGCCGCGTGGGCGAGGACGATCGGGTCGTTGTCGCAGTAGACGATGCGGGCGTCCGGTGCGGTCCGCTGGGCGATCTGGTGGAGGTTGGGCTCCGTCGGGATCCCGGCGCCGATGTCGAGGAACTGCCGGATGCCGTTCTCCGCGAGCCAGCGGGTGGCTCGGTGCATGAACGCCCGGTTGACGCGTGCCATGTCACGGCCCCGCGCGTCCACGGCCAGCAGTTGCCGGGCCATCTGCTCGTCGACCGGATAGTTGTCCTTGCCGCCGAGGAACCAGTCGTACATCCGCGCGGGATGCGGCTTGCTGGTGTCGATCTCGACGGGGGGCTCGTGCCCGGTCATAGCGCGCTCCTTGGATCCGTGGGTCGGCGAACAGAGAACGAATGCGGTGCGCGCGGCGACCGGGAACCGTCCACGCGATGAGGTCAGGTCAGGTCAGGAGGAAGTCTGCCTGACCTGTCTTGGCGCCCTGGATGAATGCGGCGATCTCGCGGTGGGAGTAGATGAGGGCGGGACCGTCGGGGTCCGCGGACTGGCGCATGGCGATTCTTCCGTCGGAGAGCTTCATCGCCTCGACGCAGTTGCCGCCGTTTCCACCGCTCCACGGCTTGTACCAGCCCTCGGAGCCGAGTTCGGCGGCCGGCATGCCGTTGTATATGGGTGTCATCACAGCTCCTTGCGGAAGTCCCGGAGGATTTCCTTCGTGCGTTGTGCAGTCGCGGCCTGGGCCGCCATGCGGTCCATGACCTCGAGGTAGGAGGCCACCTCGGGGCGCGCGTCGAAGTACACGGCCCCTGTCAGGTATTCGCTGTAGACCATGTCGGGAAGTTCGGGGACGGCGAAGCGGAAGAGCACGAACGGCCCGTACGTGCCCGGGTGATGGCCGGTCGAGAACTCGGCGATCTGCAGGGTCACGTTGGGCAGCTCGGTCGCTTCCAGCAGCCGGTCGGTCTGGGCGCGCATGGCGTCGGGGCTGCCGACCGGGCGGCGCAGCACCGTCTCGTCCATGACCACCCACAACCGCGGGGCGTCCGGCCGGGTCAGCAGGGACTGGCGCTGCATCCGCAGCGCGACATGGCGTTCGATGTCCTCGGGCCTGGTCTGGCCGATG
Source organism: Streptomyces sp. NPDC005775 (assembly GCF_042871565.1). Classification (NCBI taxonomy): domain Bacteria; kingdom Bacillati; phylum Actinomycetota; class Actinomycetes; order Kitasatosporales; family Streptomycetaceae; genus Streptomyces; species Streptomyces sp. NPDC005775. The sequence goes on from NZ_JBIAIU010000001.1 coordinate 760,202, forward strand.
GCCCCGGTACGCATCACCGAGCGCGCGTAGTCCTCGGTCTGCAGCAGTCCGGGGACGAAGTGCGGCTCGTACATGCGCAGGAGGCTCGCGGCGCCCTCCAGGCTGACGTACATGCTGAACCAGTCGGGCAGCACGTCGTGGAACCGCTGCCACCAGCCCGGCTTGTTGGCCTCCTCGGTGAGGTCGACGAAGGCGTCGGTCTCCTCCTCGGTGATCCCGTAGGCCTTCAGGAGCGACTGCACATAGGGAACCTTGAGGGCGACCTCGGCGGTCTCCATCCTGCGGATCGTCGCCGGAGCGACGCGGAGCACCTTGGCTGCCTGGTCCCGGCTCAGGCCGACACGCTCCCGCAGATCCTGCAGGCGCTTGCCGAGAACGACCTGACCCACGGTCGGGGCGGACCGCGGTTCGCTCACTTCAGACCTCCCCATGCGCTGTTTGGCAGCAGTGTGCCATGTGCGTGCCACCAAGAACACAGCCACTCTGAATTTTTCAGAGTGCCTCTTGCCAAGTGTTCACGACAGGGGGAGAGTTGGTGAGTGAACCAGTTCACTCGTCATGCCCGCCCTTTTTCAGGAAGATCGCGAAGCGTGACACAGCCCCCACTGTGAGGATTCGGTCGTGGCACCTGGCAGTGCGCTCATCCCCCGGCTCATGGACCTCAGCCCCGGGACCGAAGCGCTCCGGTTCTGCTTCGCGCTGCCCGCGCAACCCGAGTCGGTCGCCGGTGCCCGGCGGCTGACGCGTGCCCGGCTCGACGAGTGGCGGCTGGACGGCGACGCGTACGAGGCGGCGGTCCTCGTCGTGTCCGAGCTGGTCACCAACGCGGTGGTGCACACCGCCAGCGCCCGCGTCGTGTGCGAGCTGCGCTGCCTCGACACCCGGCTGCGCATAGCCGTACAGGACCAAGGACACCAGCCCGGCGGGCCGCGTCTGGGCGCGGGCGCCGACGACGAGCACGGACGCGGCCTGCTGCTCGTCGACGCGATGTGCAGCGCCTGGGGGTCCCGCGACGCCGGGGACGGCTCGGGCCGCATCGTCTGGGCGGAACTGTCGCACAGCTCGGAGCACTCATGCTGAAGAACGCCATGTCCCATCTGCTCGGAGCCAGGCGCTCCCGCGAACCGGGGTGCGCCCCGGGCGGCGGCGCCATGGTGCAACTGCCCCTGCCGACGGCCCTTTCGGCGAGCCTGGGCTGTGACGCGGTGGGGGTGCCCGCGCGCTACGGCTTCCGGCTGATGTCGCACCTGCCGCGTACGGGCTGTGTCTTCGCGGACGCGGACCGCTGGTGGTGGATCGTGCCGTCGGGCTCCGACCTGGATCTGGGCTGGCCCGCGCAGGCCGCGTACGCGCGAGGGGCGTATGTCCCCGCCGTGCGGCCCCGGCTGATCCACCAGCCCGACAGCCGTACACCGTACACCCCGCCCATCCCCCTGTTCCTGATGGTCTGCCAGGTCATGGGTGTGACTCCTTCGTGGGCGGCGCCCGCGGGCGGTCCCCGCGCCGTCTCCGCTCCCTGAACGAGCGCCGCCGCCCCACCCGCACGGCACGGCATGCCGTCCCCTCAGTCCAGGTCGGACATGTCGAGCACGAAGCGGTAGCGGACGTCGTTGCGCCGGAGGCGGTCGAGCGCCGTCTCCACCTGTGACGAGGGGAGCACTTCGACGTCGGCGACGATGCCCTTGTCAGCGCAGAACTGAAGCATCTCCGCTGTCGCCGGGCGGCCTCCGCTGCCCGCGGAGCCGAGCTTCTTGCGCCCGATGAGCAGGTCCATGACCTCGACGGTGACGGGGCCCAGGTACCCGAGGACGCTGAGGGTGCCGTCCATCGCCACCAGCTTCAGATACGGGGCGAGGTCGTGAGGGGCGGAGATGGTGTCGATGACGACGTCGAAGGTGTCGCGCGCCGTGGCCATCCGCTGCGTATCGGTCGAGGCGATGAGGTCGTGGGCGCCGAGCCTGCGGGCGTCGTCGAGCTTGTCCGGGGTGCGGCTGATGACGGTCGTGGTGGCGCCGAGCGCCACGGCCATCTTGACCGCGAGGTGGCCCAGGCCGCCGAGGCCGGCCACGGCGACGCGACTGCCGCGGCCCACGCCCAGGTGGCGCAGGGGTTCCCAGACGGTGACGCCGGCACACATCAGCGGGGCGGCGGCGGCCGGGTCGAGTCCTGACGGAAGCCGGTAGGCGAAGGCGTCCCGCACGACGTACTCGCGGGAGTAGCCGCCCAGGGTGGCCGACCCGTCCTGCCGGTCGGTGCCGCCGTAGGTCAGCGTCGGGAAGGAGTGGCAGAAGTTCTCCTGACCGGCTTCGCACATGGCGCACACGCCGCAGGAGTCGACGATGTTGCCCACCGCGACGTGGTCGCCGACCGAGAAGGCGGTCACCCGGGGGCCGGCCCCGGTCACCACGCCGGTGAATTCATGGCCGGGCACCAGAGGCGTTCGGGCGTGCTGGTCGTGGGCGTGCAGGGCATGCAGGTCGGTGTGGCACACGCCGCAGTAGTCGACCCGCACCGCGATGTCATCCGGGCGCAGTTCACGGCGTTCCAGCGATGTGCGCCGCAGCTCCGTCGGGCCGGTCGCCCGCCATCCGGTGGTCGTTCGCATGCTGACTCCCTAAACAGACTGTTCGGTCTATCGAAGCCTAGACGCGACCGGACCCCAAGGCAAACCAACTGTTCTGTTTGGTAGGATGCGAGCATGCCGGAACAGCCACAGACTTCGCGAGGCGCCGCGACCTACCAGCGCATCCTGGACGCCGCCACCGAAGAGTTCGCCCAGCACGGCATCGCCGGGGCGCGCATCGAACGCATCGTGACGGCAGCGCGCACCAACAAGGCGCAGCTCTACGCCTATTTCGGCGACAAGGAGCGACTCTTCGACGCGATCTTCCTCAGCTCGCTGGAGCGCATCACCAACGTCGTACCCATCGACGCCGACGATCTCGCGGAGTGGGCCGCGCGTCTCTACGACGAATACCTGCGCCGCCCCGACCTCATCCGGCTGGCGACCTGGACACGACTGGAGCGCCGACCTGCCGGGCACCTCGTCGAGACGCACCAGCACTACGACGACCACAAGCTCACGGCCATCGCCGAGGCGCAGGCCGCCGGGCGGGTCCGCGCGGGAGACCCGTTCGACATCATGGCCATGGTCATCGCGATGTCCATGGCCTGGTCACCGGTCAGCAACGTCTACGCGGCCGGCAGCCGGGAACCCGATGCCGTCCACGACCGACGCCGCGCGCTGCTCCGCGACTGCGTCCGGAGCGCCACCGCGGCAGGGAGAGGCGACGCGTCCCCTTCCTGACCGCCACCCGCCCCCTTGGTGACGCTCCCGCAGGTCACCTCCCCTTCAGCGCAGGTACGAGAGCTCCGGATGCGCCTGCACATAGCCGTCGACGAGCCGGCGGGCGACCGAGACGGAGTCCACCAGCGGGTGCAGCGCGAAGGCGCGGACGGCGTCGGCGCGTGAGCCGGTCGTCGCGGCGTCGAGCACCGCGCGTTCGACGGCCTTCACGGCGGTGACCAGGCCGACGGCGTGGTACGGGAGCGGGTCGACGGCGACGGGGCGGGCGCCGTTCGCGTCGACGAGGCACGGAGCCTCGATGACGGCGTCCGCGTCGAGCACCGAAAGGGTGCCGCGGTTGCTGACGTTGAGGATCAGGGACGTCTGTTCGTTGCGGGCGACGGCCCGCATGAGGGCGAGCGCGACCTGCTCGTAGCCGCCGGAGTCCAGATCGCTCTCGTCCCGTTCGCCCGCCCCCGCGACATCCCGGTTCTCCGACATGTACGTCGCCTCGCGCTCGGCGCGGATGCGGTCCCAGGTGGCCAGGGCCGGTGTGGCCGGGTCCTTCATGCGGCCGTAGAAGCCCTCCTGCTGTTCACGGAGGAAGGCGCCCCGGGTCTGCTCGGCGTCCTGGTAGGCGCGGACCGCTTCCCGGTTGAAGTAGTAGTAGTGCAGGTATTCGTTGGGGATCGCGCCCAGGGAGCGCAGCCAGTCGGCGCCGAAGAGCCGGCCCTCCTCGAACGAGCCGAGCAGCTCCGGGTCGGCCAGCAGGCGCGGGAGCTCGTCGCGGCCCTCGACGTACAGCCCGCGCACCCAGCCGAGGTGGTTGAGGCCGACGTAGTCGACGCGGGCCCGGTCGGGGTCGGCGCCGAGCACGCGGGCGATGCGGCGGCCGAGGCCGACGGGTGAGTCGCAGATCCCGATGACCCGGTCCCCGAGGTGCTGGGACATGGCCTCGGTCACCAGGCCGGCGGGGTTCGTGAAGTTGATGACCCAGGCGTGCGGGGCGAGCCGGGCGATGCGGCGGGCCAGGTCGACGGCCACCGGCACGGTGCGCAGCCCGTAGGCGATGCCGCCGGCGCCCACCGTCTCCTGGCCGAGGACGCCTTCGTCGAGTGCGACCCGTTCGTCGGCCGCCCGGCCGGCGAGGCCTCCTACCCGGATCGCGGAGAAGACGAAGTCGGCGCCGCGCAGTGCCTCGTCCAGTTCGGTGGTGGCGACGACCGTGGGCGCGTCCGGGATCCCCTCGGCCTGTTCGGTGAGGACCCGGGCCATGGCGGTGAGCCGGTCGACATCGGTGTCGTAGAGGGTGACGGCCGAAACCCGGCCCTCGGCGTGGTCGGCGAGCAGCGCCCCGTACACGAGTGGAACCCGGAATCCGCCGCCGCCCAGAATTGTCAGCTTCACGCTTCCGCATGGTACGTGGGGTGGTGGAACGGGGCGCGGACGACCGGCCGGTGGCCGGTACGTCCGCGCCCGACGGCGCCGCCTGCTGTCAGTACCCGTTCCACCAGCGGGTCACGACGCGCCACAGCCTGGCCGGTGCCGCGGGCCTGCGCTGCTGCGGGATCATCCCGGCCGCGGAGCCCCCGTCGGCCCGCCCGTCGACGGATCCGTCGACGGCGACGGTCGCGCCCGCCGGGGCGGTGGCCGCCGTCGCGCCGGCCGGTTCCGAGGGGACGGTGGCGCGTACCGGTGTCGGCGCCGCGTGCCGTACGGCGGACTGCACCTCCCAGTCCTGGCGTGTGGCGTTCGGCTTGCCCATGGACGGGGGCTCCCGGTCGTCCTGCGGGTAGCGCGGCGCGAATTCGGCGGGCAGTTCCACCAGGTGGCGGCCCATGAGGTTGCCGACCCAGCGCAGTTCGCTCTCGTCGACGGCGAGTTCGAGGTCGGGCAGCCGCATCAGCAGGGCGTCGACACCGACGTCCGCGATGGCGCGGCCGATGTCCTGGCCCGGGCATTCGTGGGGCCCGCCGCTGAAGGCGAGGTGGGCGCGGTTGCCCTCCATGTTGGCGGTGAGGTCGGGGCGGACCACCGGATCGATGTTGGCCGGGGCGATGCCGACGATCAGCGCGTCGCCCGCCTTGATCCGCTGGCCGCCGAGCTCCGTGTCGCCCACCGCCCAGCGGCCGAAGACCGCGGTGAACGGTGGTTCGTCCCAGAGGGTCTGCTCGACCGCCTCGGGGACGGTCATGTGGCCGCCGCTGAGCCGGGCCCGGAAGCGGGGGTCGGTGAGCACCATGCGGAGCACGTTGGCGATCAGGTTGGTGGTCGCCTCGTAGGACGCGATCAGGATGAGCCGCAGGTGTTCGGCCACCTCCTGGTCGTTCATGGCGGCGGGATGCTCGACGAGCCAGGTGGCGAAGTCGTCCGCGGGTTCGCGGCGGCGTCGTTCGACGAGGCGGTTCAGCGCGGCCAGGACGTAGGCGTTGCTCTCGACGGCGGTCGCGGTGCCACGGGTCATGTCGCGGGCGGCCTGCACCATCCGGTCGTTGTACTCCTCCGGCATGCCGAGGATCGCGCACATCACCATCATGGGCAGCCGCTCGGCGAAGGCGGTGACCAGGTCGGTGCGGCCCTCCCGGCAGAAGTCGTTGACGAGCCGGTTGCTGTAGCGGTTGACGTGACGCCGTACACCGCGGGTGTCGATCCGGCCCATGGAGTCGGTGACGGCGCCGCGCTGACGCTCGTGGGTGGCACCGTCGGCGAAGACGCAGATCGGCTGCCAGGTGAAGATCGGCGCCAGGGGGTGGTCCGGCGCGACGCTTCCGTCCTGCAGGGCCCGCCAGCGGCGCGAGTCCCGGGAGAACTGCGAGGGCGTGCGGGTCATGTGCAGGTTCTCGCTGTGCCCGAGGACCAGCCAGGCGGGTACGTCTCCGTGCAGCAGTACGGGCGCCACCGAGCCGTGTTCGGCGCGCAGTTTGTCGTACAGGCCGCGCGGGTCCGCCTCCGCCTCGGGGCCGTAGAGCCGTCGTACGCCGCCGGGGCCGGTGCCCAGGCCGTGGGCCGGGCACCCGGGGGGCGGAAGCGGCCCCGTGGCCTCGCCGGGTTCGTCATGGAATGGGGATGTCACGATCGCTCCAGGGATCAGGCTGCCAAGGCCGGACGGATGGGTTACGCGGTGGGGGCGCGCGAATCGGGTGCGGGCGACGTCAGCCGAGCGGGACGGCCTGACTGTGCAGATAGCGCATCAGGCTCATCAGCACGTCGCGGCTGGAGACGCGCAGCCGTGCGTCGCAGTCGATCATCGGGACCTCGTCGGGCAGGTCCAGCGCGCTGCGCAGTGCCTCGACGGGGTGCTTCGGGGCGTCGGGGAAGGTGTTGACGGCGACGACGAACGGCACGCCGCGCTCCTCGAGGCGCCCGATGACGTCGAAGCTGACTTCGAGGCGGCGCGTGTCGATGAGCACGACGGCGCCGAGTGCGCCCTCGAACAGTCCGTTCCACAGGAACCAGAAGCGCTCCTGGCCCGGGGTGCCGAACAGGTAGAGGATCAGCTCCTCGCTGATGCTGATCCGGCCGAAGTCCATGGCGACGGTGGTGGCGGTCTTGCTCTCCACCCCGAAGTTGTCGTCCACGCCGACGCCGGCCTGGGTCATGGTCTCTTCGGTGGTCAGCGGCCGGATCTCACTGACCGAGCCGACCATGGTCGTCTTGCCGACCCCGAACCCGCCGACGATCACGACCTTCACCGCGGCGGTGGCCGTGGTGGGAAGGACGTCCTCGCTCCGGGGGCCCGTGATCGTGTCAGAGTTTCTGAAGTCCATGCATCACCGCTTCGAGGAGGGACCTGTCCGGGAGGGTCGCGCGGACGATCGGCGCGCGCGATTCGACCAGATCCGTGGCGAGGAGTTCGGTGAGGAGCGAGGTCACCACGCTGAAGGGCAGGCTCAGATAGGCGGAGATCTCCGCGACGGATAACGGGGCCTGGCAGAGCCGCAGGATCACGGCCTGCTCGGGCTGGACCGTCGGATTCGGCTGCGACTTCGAGACCACCATCGTGACCAGGTCGAGCGCTGCCCGCTCACTGCCGTCGGGATCGCCGGTGATGACGTACAGCCGTTCCGGATCGCTCAGTGCCGGATCGGCCTTGCGGCGTTCTCGTCGGGAAGAACTCATCCGGCCTGCCCGTCGTGTCGGGGCGGGCTCGTCAGGTGGGCGCCGATCCGTACGACCATGTCACGCATCCGCGATCCGACGAGTCCCGCGTCGACCGTCTCACCGGCGAGGACCGCGAGGTACGCACCGGCGCCGGCGGCCATCAGGTAGAAGAAGCCGCCGGTCACCTCGATGACGACGAGCCGCATTCTGCCGTCGCTGTACGGGATCTCCGAGGCGACCGCGGCGGCCAGGCTCTGCAGCCCGGCGCAGGCCGCCGCGAGCCGGTCGGCGACGTCGGGGTCCCCGCCGTGCCGGGCGATGCGCAGGCCGTCGGCGGAGAGCACCACGATCTGGTGGATGTCGGGGACGTCGTCGGCGAGCTCTTTGAGCATCCAGTCCATGTTGCCCCGTTGCTGGATCACTTGAGGTCTCCCTTGTCCCACGCGTCGTCGGAGTCTTCGTCTGTCCCGGGCTCCCGGGGGACGCCGTTGGCGGCCTTGGTGAACGCCTCCAGCCAGATGCCCGGCGGCGGCTCCTTGCCGTTGGCCTGACCGTTTCCGTGGCCGTTGCTCCGGCCGGCGTCGGAGGACTGGGCGGGCAGGTTGTGCGAACCCAGCGGTGCGCGACCGCGGCTGCGGCGCTGCGGGAGTCCGCCCGAGGTCCATTCCGTCACCACGGGGAGGTCGTCCTCCATGGCGACGGCCGGGGTGGCGGGCCGGGGCTCGGGTGCGACGGGTCCGGTGGCCGGACGGGAGGCGACGGGGCGCGGCTTGCGGTGCGCGCTGCGGGCCGGGACGACGTGCTTCATGTCCGCGAGGTCGATGTCGCTGGTGGGTCGCGACGTGGCGCCGATGCCGTGGGCGATGCCGGGAGCGGGGCCGGTGGTGATCATGGCGCGGGGCACGATGAGCACCGCGCGGACACCGCCGTACGCGGACTGCCGCAGCGAGACCTGGAGGTCGTACATCCGCGACAGCCGGCCCACGACCGCCATGCCGAGGCGGGGGGACTCGCCGAGGTCGTTCATGCTGGAGCCGGCCTGGGCCCTGGCGAGCATGTTCTCGGCCCGGGCGCGGGCCTCCTCGCTGAGGCTGACGCCGCCGTCCTCGATCTCGATGGCGATTCCGGTCTGGACCTCGACGGCGGTGACGTGCACGCGGGTCTGCGGAGGCGAGTACCGGGTGGCGTTGTCGAGGAGTTCGGCGCAGGCGTGGATGAGGGGTTCGACCGCGGTGCCGATGATGGCGACCTTGGCGATCGAGTGCAGATCGACGCGCGGGTACTCCAGGATGCGCGACATGGCTCCGCGCAGCACGCTGAACAGCGGTACGGGCTTGGGCCACTGGCGGCTGGGGCGGGCGCCGCCGAGCACGGCGATGGAGTCGGCGAGCCGGCCGATCAGCGCGGTGCCGTGGTCGATGCGCAGGAGGTCGTCGAAGACGTCGGGGTTGCGTCCGTGGTGCTCCTCCATCTCCCGCAGTTCACTGGCCTGCCGGTGGACGATCGCCTGGACGCGGCGGGCGACGTTGACGAAGGCGCGCTGTGCGGAGTCACGCGTCGCCTCCTCGTTGTCGATGATGTCCAGCACGGTGTAGACGAGCGCGCGCTGGGCGTCGGGAAGATGGCGGTAGACCTCGTCCGCGTCGACGACGTCCCGCAGCACCTCGTCGGGCGAATTGCCCACGCGCAGGCGGTGGATCGCCGCGGGGAGGAGCTCCTTGCTGATCCGTACGGTCTCTTCGTCGTGCTGGGCGATACGCCGCTCCAGCGCGGTGGCGCGCTGCTCGTAGTGGGCGCGCTGGCGCCGGTTCGTACGGGAGCGGCGGGCGAGTTCGGCCGTGAGTACGGCGACCACGACGGTGGCGAAGACGCCGTACCAGACGACTGGCATCCGCGCGGCCTCGGCAACGAGTGCGACGGCACCCGCGGTTGCACCTCCCATCACGACGACGGGCAGCAACACGGCGCGTACGACAGGCGTTTCACGGTCGATCGGTGGTGATTCGACTCGAACCATCTAAAACCTCTGGCGGTTGATTCTGGAGGTAATCAGGAGATACGGCGCTTGCAGGGCAGGAGGGAACAAGCGCTCGATTTCATGGCAACTCGACTTCACTGCGCGTGAGCTTAGTCAGATCGAAACAGTGCTTCGGCACATTCGCCCAACCCCCTGCGCGAGCGCTGCCGCGGTAATACACTCACGAGTTTTTGCACGCACCGCCAACGGGCGTGCGCACTGAGTGACGGGCGTGGGGGGTGCGGAGGAATCGCTCATGCGCGTCCTCCTGTGCGGGACGCGGTCCGCCCGGGCTGCGCACGAGGAGCGGCCCACCGCTCGCAAGTCGTACGGTGACGAGGCGAATTGCCGATCCGCTCCGCGCGGCGCGCCCCTGCACGTCCCACAGCGAGGAACAAGGGCACATGCGATCGAAGCGGTTCGAATGGAGCGGATTGATGACCACCGCGAGGGTGGAGCGATCCGGGACGGAAAGCGCCGGCCCCGGCCGCGGTGACGGCGCCGCGCCGGAGCGTCGCGCCTGCGAGCCGCTCCGGTCCGCCGCGCCGCTCGGCGCGGCCGGGTGGCGCGGCGCCCCCGGTCGCGGCGGCAGGTCAGCGGCGGGCGCCGCCGAGGCGGCCCTCCAACTGGACCAGCAGTTCACTGAGCTGTGCGCTGAGCCGGTCGCGGGACTCCGCGTCGAGCCCGGAGAGCACCGCGCGTTCGTACGCAAGCTGCTGCGGGAGCAGTCCGTCGACCAGTTCCCGCCCTGCGTCGGTGAGACCGACGTGCGCGACCCGGCGGTCCCGGGCGTCGCTGCGGCGGTCGATCAGACCGCGCTCCTGGAGGACCCGGAGCCGTTTGGTGACGGCGGCGCCCGAGGAGAACGTCTCCCTGGCGAGTTCGCCCGGGGTGAGTTCCCGGTCGGTACGTCGCACCGCCCCCAGCAGGTCGAACTCGGCCCGGGTCAGTCCGGCGGCCCGCAGCGGTGCGTCCTCGGCCTGCTGGAGCAGGGCGGAGCAGCGGTTGATGCGGCCGATGAGTTCCATCGGCCCGGTGTCGAGTTCCGGGTTCACGGCCTGCCACTGCCGTACCACCGAGGCGACGATGTCGTCGGTCACACCGCTCCGTTCTCCTGGGCCGGGGCGATCGTCCCCTGCCGTGTCGCTGTCGCCGCGAGCGTACGGTGTCCGGCCTGCTCGGCCGCGAGCACCGCCTCCTGCGGCAGGGCGCGCTGCCACCACTCGCCGGCCGCGGTGTCCTCCGCCTCGCGCAGTTCGACCAGGGAGCCGGTGAGCCTGCGGCGGGCGGCGTCCAGGTCCGCGCGCGTGGGCGCGGGGGCCGCCAGGGTCCGTGCGGCGTGGGCGCGGGCCTGCTCGGCGTCGGCGAGGGCCTTCTCGACCCGGCCGGTGGCGCGTCGGTTGGTGACGAGGACGGCGGCGAGGAAACCGACGCCGGCGCCGATGACGGTGTCGAGGACCCGGTCGCCGATGAGCTCACCGGCCGGGTGGCTGCCCGCGTACTCCAGGACCAGCAGCGCCATCGGGGTGACGGCCACGGAACCGAGCCAGTAGTTGCGGGTGATCAGCGCCTCGGCGGCGAAGCCGAAGACAAGGCAGAAGCCGATCAGGGCCAGCGGGTCCATCCGGGCGGCCGGGAGCACGGCGGCGAAGACCAGGACGCCGAGGAGGTTGCCGAGGGTGCGCTGCAGGGTGCGGTTCCAGGACAGCGTGACGTTGGCCTGGTAGAGGGAGGCGGCGGTCACGATCGCCCAGTAGGGACGGCCGACGCCGAGGGCCGAGCAGATGTACCCGGCGAGGGCGCAGCCGATGAGCGTGCGGGCGGCGACGGGCAGCAGCGGGGACCCGGGGGCGAGGCGGTGCAGCAGGGCGCGCAGGGCCCCGGCGCGGGCGGCAGGGCGCCGGGCGGCGCGTTCGGCGTCGACGCCGAAGAGTTCGGCCGCGGTTCCGGGGGCGGGCGCCGGTGTGGGGACGGGGCCTCGGGCCAGGGTCTGCCGGGCCCAGTCGCGGAGCCGGGCGGCATCGGCGCCGGTGTCGCCCGCGCTCGCGGTGAGCGCGGTCTCGGCGTGGACGACGAGGCGTTCCAGCGCCCCGCGCACGGGGGTGGGACGCCCGGCGGCGAGGAGGGTCTGCCAGGCGCCGTGCACGGCGGCGACCGCGGCGCGGCGGGTGCGGTGGCCGGGCTCGGCCGTGTAGGCGGCCGCGGCGTTCAGGGCGCGGGCCGTGGCGCGGCGCTCGGGCCCCTCCCGCCGGACCAGTGCGGGAGCCACGGTGACGAGCCAGGACACCGCACCCGCGCCGAGGGTCAGGGCGAGGTGGCCGGGCACCCGGCCGAACTCCTGCGGGGTGAACAGGGCGGCGGAGCTGACGAAGGTGAAGATCACCGGGCCGGGGGGCCCGATGCGGGTGGCGTCGCAGAGCAGCTTCTGACCGGCGGCGAGGAGCGCGCCGACGGCGATCAGCACCGCGGTCGAGCCGGTCAGCGAAGCCGTGACCAGCGAGACGGCCAGGCCGGCGAGCATCCCGAGGACGACTCCGACGACGGCCCTGGCACGGCGGGCGTACGGAAGGTTGTGGCCGTACAGCGCGCAGAGCGAGCCGGCCATCGTGTACATCACGAGGTCGAGGCGGCCCAGGGAGTAGAGCACCAGGTTGGGGATCGCCGTGGCCACGACCACGCTGGTCGCCGGCTTGAACCACATGTCCGAGGGCCGGGCCAGGCGCAGCGGGGCCGCCAGCGGAATCCTGCGGACGAAGGGCTGCCGGGACCTGATGCTTGTATTACTCACCCAAATACCTTAGCAGGTATTACACACGTAAACGACTTTGGCGCCGCGCGTGCCCGAGGGCCCGCCCCGGCGCGCGGTCATAGCGTTCAGCTGTGCCGGAAGCCCGGCCCGCCTTCACCACGCACGGAGGATTCCGAATGAAGCTCACCGCACCGGTGCCCGGCGGTCCCTGCTGGATCGAGCTGAGCACCTCCGACGTCCCGGCGGCCAAGTCGTTCTACACGGCGCTCTTCGGCTGGCGGTGCGAGACCGACCCGCGCGAGGAGGCGGGCGGCTACACCGTGGCGCACCTGCGGGAGGATCGGGTCGCGGCACTCAGCCCCGTCTACCAGCCCGGGCAGCCGCCCGCCTGGACGGTCTCGTTCGCCGTCGACGACGCGGACGGGACGGCCGGGAAGGCGACAGAGGCGGGCGGTTCGCTGCTGGTCGGCCCGATGGACGTCTTCGAGGAGGGCAGGTTCGCCGTGCTCGCGGACCCGTCCGGTGCGGTGTTCTCGCTGTGGCAGGGCCGCGCGTTCGCCGGTGCCGACCTGTTCAACGAACCGGGCGCGCTGGGCTGGACGGAGCTCGTCACCCACGCGAGGGAACCGGCGCTCGCGTTCTACCCGGGCGTCCTCGGCTGGACGGTCACCCCCTCGGACACGTACCCGCAGTGGGGCATCGACGGGGAGGACTTCGGCGGTCTGCTGGCAGTGGACGAGGGCGTCCCGTCCGAGGTGCCGCCGCACTGGCTGCCGTACATCGCCGTCGCGGACGTCGACGCGACGGCGGCCACCGCGCAGAGCGGGGGCGGGGACCTGCTGATGCCCCCGACGGACATCGCGAGCGGCCGCACGATCGCGGTGGTACGCGACCCGCAGGGTGCCGTGTTCGGCGTCTACCGGGCGGGGGACGAGAACCAGGCCGGATAAGCCGCCCGGTTCTGGCAGCGGTCCCGCACGGCGCGGGTCGCGCGCACCCGGCGGACGCGGCCGCCCGCGTCCCCGGCACGGTCGTGCGAGGGACGCGGGCGGTTCGGTTCCGCTCGGACGAGGCGGTCAGCCGAGGCCGCGGGCGTCCTGCTTGAGGGCCGTGTCCACGGTCAGCGCCGTCGCCACCACGAGGCTCAGCAGCGGCTCGGGCAGCTGGTAGTGGATCTGCAGCACGTAGTTGTCCGCCGTGGTGAACATGGTCTTCGCGAGACCTTCCCAGGTCTTCGTGATGCGGGCGATCTCGGCGTCGTTGTGGTCGACGATCGCGAAGTTCCAGGCGCGCCAGTTCTCCGCCTTGATCGCGCCGACCTTCTGGCCGTCGACCATGATCGCGAAGTTGATCTTGCCGATGGCGTTCTGCTGGACGATCTCGCCGACCGGCTGTCCGTCGGGGCGCTGCACGATGACCTTGGACTTGATGAACTTCGCCGGACGCGTCAGCAGCAACTGAGGCCGGCCGTACGCGTCGCGGATCTCGAGCCGGTGGGTCAGGTACTGGTCGATGCTGCTCACGAAACGCAGCACCTTGCGCAGGGCGCTCTGGCCGACCTGGATGACCGAGCCGATGGTGTTGCCGTGCTGGTCGAAGACGCTGTACTCGTTCGTCACCTCGATCAGCTTGGCCTTCTGGTTCACGACCAGGACCTGCTGATTGAAAAGCGTGCCGGCGCCGGGGGCGCCGCCCTGCTGCTGGGGCGCACCCTGCTGCGGCACAGCGGCGGCAGGCTGCTGGGCGGCCACCGGCTGCTGGTACTGCTGCTGAGCCTGGGCCGCCTGCTGCTGGTACTGCTGCTGCGGGGCCGCCTGCGGCTGGTGCTGCGGGGCCTGGGCCTGCTGCTGTCCCTCGGCAGGATTGGTGTGCTCGGTCCACTGGGAACCGTCCCAGTAGCGCAGCAGCTGGGGGGCGCCGTGCGGATCCGGATACCAACCCGCAGATACGTTCGAGTGCGTTGTCACCGGGGCACACTATCCCGGCGTGCCCCAGGGGCAACCCTTTCCCCCGGGATCCACAGCTTCGCCGACCCCGGTCCCCCACTCATTGAAACTTCACACACCGGTACGATGCCGGGGTGAACTGGCTGAGCGAACGCACGGACCGGCGGCGGAGCGCCCGCGCGCCGTTGGTGCTCGGCTGGGTGTTCGTCCTGGTCTCCCTGGTGTCGTGCTGCTGGCCGGCGTCCGGGTCGTCCGCCTCCGCGCACGACCGCCCCGCCTCGGCGGCCGCGCCCCGCATCACTCTCGCCGTCGAGGTGCCGGCCGTGCGGGTCGTGGTGGCCGATGCCCCGGGGCAGCGCGGGATGGGGAGTTCCTGCCACGGCGCCTCGGAGCACTCGGCCCCCGTCGTGCTGCCCGGTCAGCCCGCTCCGGCGGCACTCCCCTCGGCCGCCGCGCCTCTCACCCCGGCCCCGCTCACCGGCGCCGCCGCCATCCGCGGCCCGTCGAACGACGCCGTGGACGACGTGGACCATCTGCGCCTCCAGGTTCAACGGATCTAGCAGGCCGCGACCGCTCTCGGACCCCGAGAACGCTTCCGCATGCCCGCGACCCATCCGAGCAACGAACCGAAGGACCCCTCATGGCCTCCGCCAAGAAGCAGAACACCCCTGCCGCCGCCCGCCGCGCCAAGCTGGACGAGGCCCGCCGCAAGGAGCGGACCCGCGAGCGCCGCAGCCGCATCATCACGATCACCGCGGCCGTCGTGGTCGTGGCCGGTCTGGTCGCCGGCGGCGGCTACCTGATGAACAAGGCCGACGAGCAGGACAAGGCCGAGACGGCCGCCAAGTCCTCCCCCGTCGAGGGCGAGAAGAGCTGGGACAAGCTCACGCAGAACCACGTCGAGAAGACGGTCGACTACCCCATGAACCCGCCGGTCGGCGGCGACCACAACCCGGTGTGGATGAACTGCGACGCCGATGTCTACAGCGAGGAGATACCGAAGGAGAACGCCGTCCACTCGCTGGAGCACGGCGCCGTCTGGGTCACGTACACGAGCAAGGCGAGCCCGGCCGACGTCAAGAAGCTCGAGGAGAAGGTCAAGGCCACCCCCTACTCCCTGATGAGCCCGGTGGAGGACCAGGGATCCCCGCTGATGCTCAGCGCCTGGGGCAAGCAGCTGGCCGTGAAGAGCGCCGCCGACGCCCGGGTCGCGCAGTTCTTCACGAAGTACGTCCAGGGCCCGCAGACCCCGGAGCCGGGCGCCGCCTGCTCCGGTGGGATCGCCAAGTGACGCCGGCGGCCCGTGCGTCACGGCCGATGGTGCTGGCCGGCGGGGCGGTGCTGCTGCTCGCGCTGGGTCTGGTCGTGGTCATGCTCGTACGCCCCTCCTCCTCGGCCCCCGCCGCCTCTCCGTCCGCGGCGGCTCCCGCCGAGGCCTCGGCCGATGTCGGCTTCGCGCGCGACATGGCGGTCCACCATCAGCAGGCCGTCGAGATGTCGTTCATCGTCCGGGACCGCACCTCCGACGTGGCGGTGCGCCGGCTCGCGTACGACATCATCAACACCCAGGCCAACCAGCGCGGCATGATGCTGGGATGGCTGGAGACGTGGGGGCGTGCGAAGAGCTCCCCCGGGCCTCCCATGGCATGGATGGGGCACACCGTCACCGCGCGGGACGGCGCGCTGATGCCCGGCATGGCGACCGACACCGAGCTGGACGCACTGCGGGCGGCGAAGGGCAGGGACGCCGAGGTGCGCTTCCTGAAGCTGATGACCGCGCATCACCGCGCCGGGGCGGAGATGGCGCAGGCGGCCGCCACCGCGGCGGGGACGGACGAGATCCGGAACCTGGCTTCGGGCATGGTCCTGGGGCAGAGGTCGGAGATCGCGCTCATGGCGGACATGCTGAGGGAACGCGGGGCCGCGGCCTGATCACCACTCCCCGGTCCGGCCGCTCCCCGTGGGTGGCCGGACCGGGGCTTCACGACCGTACTGACGTACGGGATCGCATAGGCTCGGGACCGATATGAAGAGCAACCTCACGCCGCTGGGGCCCAAGGCCGACAAGGACACCGTCCGGCGCAGCAACCTCAGCCTCGTGCTGCGGGCCGTCCGTGACGAGGGCGAGGGCGAAGCGACCCGGGCCGGAGTCGCCGCGCGGGTGGGGCTGACCCGGGCCGCCGTGTCCTCGCTCGTCGAGCAGCTGCTCGACAGCGGGTTCCTCACCGAGTCGGGCAAGACGTTCAGCGGCCAGGCCGGCCGGCCGGGGACGGCGCTCAAGACGGCCCGCACCGGGCCGTCCGGGCTCGGCGTCGAGGTGAACATCGACTACGTGTCCGTGTGTGTCGTCGATCTGGCGGGGACCGGCCGGGTCCGCCTCACCGAGCACCTCGACAACCGGGGCGCGCCGCCCGCCGAGGTGCTGGCCCGGGCGGCCAGGATCGCCGCGCGCACCCTGGAGTCGGCGCGCGAGCAGGAGCTGTTCCCGGTCGGCGTGGCCCTCGCGCTGCCCGGTCTGGTCTCCGGCGGTTCGGTGCGGCAGGCCCCGAACCTGGGCTGGAACCAGGTGCCCGCAGAGGAACTGTTCGCCGCCGCGCTGGCCGCCGAACGTCCGGGGCACGAGGCGCTGACGGTGAGTTCGGAGAACGAGGCGAATCTGGCGGCGCTGGCCGAGCTGTGGTTCGGCGGGCTGGGGCGGGTCCGGAGCTTCCTCTATCTGACCGGTGAGATCGGGGTGGGCGGCGCCCTGGTCGTCAACGGCGAACTGCTGCGCGGCGCGCACGGCTTCGCCGGGGAGATCGGGCACGTGGTCGTGGACACGGCGGGACCTCAGTGCCGCTGCGGCTCGCGCGGCTGTCTGGAGCAGTACGCGGGCCAGGCGGCACTGCTGCGGGCGGCCGGGATCGAGGAGACCGGCAGCGGCATCGGGGTCGCGGAGCTCGAGCGACGTACGCGGGCCGGGGACGAGCGGGCGGTGGCGGCGGTCGCCGAGGCCGGCCGGAAGCTCGGACGGGTGCTGTCGGGGGCGGTGAACCTGCTGGACCCGGACGCGGTGGTGCTCGGCGGGATCTACCGCAACCTGATGCCGTGGCTGGCGCCGTCGGCCGACGAGGAGCTGACGGACCGGGTCGTGTCCGGACTGTGGTCACCGGGCAGCGCGCGGCTGCGCGCCTCGTCCGTCGCGGGGGACGCGGCCCGGGGCGCGGCGGCGCTGGTGATGACGGATGTGCTGGCCGACCCGGTGGCTTATGCGGGGCGGCCGACGGCCTGAACGTACGCGGAAAAGGGGAGGGGGAGGGACGCGGGCGCGTCCCTCCCCCTCCCCCCTTGCCGTGCGGTCAGCGGACGCCGAGCAGGTGGTCCATCGCCAGCTGGTCCAGCGCCTCGAACGCCATGCCGCGCTCCGCGGCCGCGGTCACGTCGAAGTCCTCGAAGGCCGAGCGGTCGGCCAGCAGACCCGCGACGCCGTCCTCGGCGGTGCGCTGCGCCAGCTCGTCCAGGCGGGACGCGCGCAGCGCCTCCTGGACCGCCGGGTCGGCGCGGAAGGCCGCGGCGCGCTCCTTGAGGATCAGGTAGTTGCGCATGCAGCCCGCGGCCGAGGCCCAGACGCCGTCGTAGTCCTCGG
The DNA here is from genome assembly GCF_042871565.1 of Streptomyces sp. NPDC005775. Classification (NCBI taxonomy): domain Bacteria; kingdom Bacillati; phylum Actinomycetota; class Actinomycetes; order Kitasatosporales; family Streptomycetaceae; genus Streptomyces; species Streptomyces sp. NPDC005775. Next base: position 777,926 of record NZ_JBIAIU010000001.1, read on the forward strand.
TCCGCGGCGGCTTGAAGTCGAAGTGGCGGGGGCCGGCGTAGTCGGAGTTCTCCAGCAGGTCGACGAGCCAGAAGGCCTGGCGCAGGTCGCCGGCGCCGAAGCGGAGGTCCTGGTCGTACTTGATGCCGGACTGGCCGTTGAGGTCGATGTGGAAGAGCTTGCCCGCCCACAGGGCCTGCGCGATGCCGTGGGCGAAGTTCAGCCCGGCCATCTGCTCGTGGCCGACCTCGGGGTTGACGCCCACCATCTCGGGGCGCTCCAGGCGCTCGATGAAGGCGAGGGCGTGGCCGATGGTGGGGAGCAGGATGTCGCCGCGGGGCTCGTTCGGCTTGGGCTCGATCGCGAACTTGAGGTCGTAACCCTGCTCGGTGACGTAGTCGCCCAGCAGGTCGAAGGCCTCCTTCATGCGGTCGAGCGCGACGCGGATGTCCTTGGCGGCGCCGGACTCCGAACCCTCGCGGCCGCCCCAGGCGACGTACGTGGTGGCGCCGAGCTCGACGGCGAGGTCGATGTTGCGCAGCGTCTTGCGCAGGGCGTAGCGGCGGACGTCACGGTCGTTGGCGGTGAAGGCGCCTTCCTTGAAGACGGGGTGGGTGAAGAGGTTCGTCGTCGCCATCGGCACGACCAGTCCGGCCGCGTCCAGCGACTGCCGGAACCGCTTCACGATGCCTTCGCGCTCGGAGTCCGTGGAGCCGAACGGGATCAGGTCGTCGTCGTGGAAGGTCACACCGTACGCGCCGAGCTCCGCGAGCCGCTGGACGGAGTCGACCGGGTCGATGGCCTCCCGGGTCGCGTCCCCGAACGGGTCGCGGCCCTGCCAGCCCACGGTCCACAGGCCGAACGTGAACCTGTCCTGCGGGGTGGGCGTGAAGCGTTCCGTCATGGTCCTGCCGCCTTCGGTGCCGTGGGTCCGCAGCCGGTCGGGCGGCCGAACCTCATTTTGTTCACTGACATGACTAATCATGCACGGCCCACCCCCTCGACGTAACCCCCCGTCCCGGGAAATCCGGAGTGGCCCCTGTTCCCGACGGGTTCCATCGCGTAATTTGTTCATCGTACGATCAAATCCCGGCGCGGTGAGAGCCCGCAGTGCGAGGGTCCACAGCCGGGAGCCCCCTGAGCCAGAGATTGAGGTCAGCCATGCCGCCGCATGAGGTCGTCATCGGTGTGGACAGTTCCACCCAGTCCACCAAGGCCGCGTTCGTCGACACCGCCACGGGACGGCTGCTCGCGGTCGGCCGCGCCCCGCATGTCGTGACCGGCGAGGGCGGGGCCCGCGAGACGGACCCCGAGGTGTGGTGGCAGGCGCTGCGCGACGCGGTCGCCGCCGGGCTGAAGGAGTCCGGCGTCACCGCCGCCGACATCACCGGGATCGCCGTCGCCGGGCAGCAGCACGGGCTGGTCGTCCTCGACGGCGCGGGCCGCCCGCTGCGCCCCGCGCTGCTCTGGAACGACACCCGGTCCGCCCCGCAGGCCGCCGCGCTCACCGCGGCTCTGGGCGGGCCCGACGCCTGGACCGCACGCACCGGATCGGTGCCGGTGGCCTCGATGACCGCGTCGAAGTGGCAGTGGCTGCGGGAGAACGAACCGGAGACCGCCGCCGCGACCGCCGCGATCCGGCTCCCGCACGACTTCCTGACCGAGCGCCTCTCCGGCCGCGCCGTCACCGACCCGGGGGATGCGTCCGGCACCTGCTGGTACTCCACCGCGACCGGTTCCTACGACCCGGAGCTGCTCGCGCTCCTCGCCATCGACCCGGCACTGCTGCCGGAGGTGGCGTCCAGCGGCGCGGCGCGCGCAGGTGCGCTGACGGCCGAGGCCGCCGAGGCCCTCGGCCTGCCCGCCGGAATCGCCGTCGCCGCGGGCACCGGTGACAACATGAGCGCCGCCGTCGGCCTCGGGCTCGGCGGCGCGGGTCTCCTCGACCACCCGGTCCTCAGCCTGGGCACCTCGGGCACGGTCTTCACCGCCTCCCGGGCCCGGCCGGCCTCCCCGGCGCTCGCGGGATTCGCCGCGGCCGACGGCACGTACCTGCCACTGGCCTGCACCCTCAACTGCACGCTCGCCGTGGACAAGGTGGCCGGCCTGCTGGGCCTGGACCGCAACGACGCGGCGCCGGGCGGCGAAGCCGTACTCCTCCCGTACCTGGACGGCGAACGCACCCCCGACCTGCCGGACGCCTCCGGCCTCCTCACCGGTCTGCGCCACGACACCACCCCGCAGCAACTCCTGGGCGCCGCCTACGAGGGCGCGGTCGTCACCGTGCTGCGCGCGCTCGACGAGCTGCTCCGGGCGTGCGGGCTCGACCCGGACGACCCCGAGGTGGCGGCCCGGCCGCTCCGGCTGATCGGCGGCGGCGCCCAGGGGCGCGTGTGGGTGGAGACCGTGCGCCGTCTGTCCGGGCGGCCGGTGACCGTGCCCTCCAGCGGGGAACTGGTCGCCCTGGGCGCGGCCGCGCTCGCCGCCGCGGCGTCCACGGGTGGCGATCCCGTCGCGATCGCCGTCGGCTGGGACACCGGTGAAGAGGTGCACCTGGAGGCGGTCGAAAGGGATGTGACGACCTGGGAGCGGGTCGGGTCGGTACTCGAACGGGCGGCCGGCCCCCTGCTGGGAGCCGACCGGTCGAGCTGACCGCTCGACCTGACCACTCAGCCCCACCACCCACCCGGGCCGCTCAACCCGACCGCCGCACCCGAGCACTCGACCTGACCCGCAGTCATGTCCCGTCGCACGCTGCACACAAGCGCGTGCGACGGGCATCGGCCGTTTTGGATAGCGAACTGATGTTCACTACTATCCGGCGATGATCATAAGAAGAAGGCTGACGGTCGGGGTGGGCATCCTGCTCGCCACCCTGACCGCCGGGCTCGGCTCGGCGCTGCCCGCCTCGGCCGATGAAACCCCCACCCAAGCCTCCCCCAAGGTCGAGCTGGTGCTCGACGTCAGTGGCTCCATGCGGACCCGCGACATCGACGGCCAGTCCCGGATGACCGCGGCGAAGCAGGCGTTCAACGAGGTCCTGGACTCGGTGCCCGAGCAGGTGCAGCTCGGTATCCGCACCCTCGGTGCCGACTACCCGGGCGACGACCGGAAGGTGGGCTGCAAGGACACCAAGCAGCTCTACCCGGTCGGCCCGCTGGACCGCACCGAGGCCAAGACCGCGGTCGCCACGCTGGCACCCACCGGCTGGACCCCGATCGGCCCGGCCCTGCTGGGCGCCGCCGACGATCTGGAGGGCGGCGACTCCACCCGCCGGATCGTGCTGATCAGCGACGGCGAGGACACCTGCGGACCGCTCGACCCGTGCGAGGTCGCCCGTGACATCGCGGCACGCGGCATCCATCTGGTCATCGACACGCTCGGCCTGGTGCCGAACGCGAAGATCCGCCAGCAGCTCACCTGCATCGCGGAGGCCACCGGCGGCACGTACACCGCCATCCAGCACACCGAACAACTCTCCGGTCGTGTGAAGCAGTTGGTGGACCGGGCGGCCGAACCCGTCGTCACCCCGGTCGCCACGAAGGGCGCCGACAGCTGCACCGACGCCCCGCAGCTCAAGCCGGGCCTCTACACCGACCGGGAGAAGTTCGCCGAGCACCGCTGGTACCGGGTCGACGTGCTGCCCGGCCAGGAACTGCGCGCCTCGGTGAGCGTGTTCGCCGACCGCGCCGTCAACAACGACTACGGCATGCTGCTGCGGGCGGTGACCGTGCACGGCCGGGAGATCGTCAGGGGCGCGGAGTCCGGCACCGGACGCACCGACGCGATCTCGTCCGGCCTGCGCTACCCGAGGCCCGACGCGGACGACGACGGCGACACCAAGCCTGCCGCCGAGACCGTCTGCCTCCAGGTCTCCAACTCCTTCTCCGCACCCGCCTCGGTGAAGACCGCCCCCGGCATGCCCGTCGAGCTGACCATCGACGTGGTGGACGCCCCCGACGCGGCTGCCGACCCGGCGGCGTTCGGGCTCGGCCGCGGCTGGTGGCTGCTGGGCGTGCTCGTCCTGACCGGACTGATCGCGGGTCTGCTGACCGGCTGGATCTCGCGCTGGCGCTTCGCCGTCTGGAGGACCAACTGATGTTCCGTACGAGACGCGTGCTCGCGAGTGCGCTGCTGACCGGCCTCGCCGTCCTGACCGGGGCGGGTGCCGCCGTCGCGGACGGCCCGTCGCCGAGCCCGAGCGAGTCCGGTGACGGCTCGGCCCCCACGGAGGCGGGCACCGCCTTCCGGACCGCCACGGCGATCGAGCAGGACCAGACCGCCACCGCGGGCGCCTCCACCGGCGACTACCTGTACTGGGTGTTCCCGGCCGATGCCGGACAGCGCGCCACGGTCCACGCGAAGGTGACCCTTCCCGAGACCGCCACCCGGCACGGCGCCTCGACCTGGCAGGTCGATGTGTACGACGGGCTGCGCCGCCGCCAGGCCTGCATGTACGGGAAGCAGACCGGCAAGGCAGCGGCCGATGCCGCCACGGTCGAACTCACCTGTGTGCTGCGTACGGTGAGGGCCTGGTCCGAACCGTGGGCCAACGACCCGCTGCCCGGCAGTTACTACGTCCGCCTCACGGTCGTGGACCTGCCCTCCGCCGACCTCGGACTGCCCGTGCAGACCGAGGTCGAGGTCACGGCGGCCGACAAGGGCGGTGCCGCGGACGTCGACGGCAGCCTCTCCGAGCCGCTGGTCCCCGGGGCTTCCTCGGTCGAGCAGGCCGCCGACGGAACGTCGCCCGCCCCGGTCGCCCTCGCCGGTGAGCCGGAGGACGGCTGGTCCTCCGGCTGGTGGACCGACCGCTGGCTGTGGACGGTCGGCGGCGGGGTGCTCGCCGCGTTCGCGGCCGTCTTCGGCTACTCGCTGACGCGCGGCAACGGCCGCCCGTCGCGCGTCCCGCCGGGCGTCTGACGACGGGCCGTCGTCGGGCGGGCCGGTCGCCCGGCCCGCCCGACGACGCGCGGTCGACGTGGCAGCGAGTTCCGTGCCGCTACGCCGCGGCGAACGCTCCCCCCGCGCCCCACACCCGCCCGGCGAAGCGCTCACCGATCCGCAGGTGGGTGGCGGCGTCCGGGTGGAGCTGGTCCGGCAGCGGGAGTTCGGCGGAGTCCTTCTCGCCGTACAGGCTGCGGCCGTCCAGGTAGTACAGATGCGGGTCGTCGGCCGAGCGCTGCTTCACCAGACGGTCCAGTTCGTCCCGGATGACGTTGAGCGTCAGCTTTCCGGCGGCACGTTCGGCGGGGTCGCCCATCGCCACGAACTGGAGCCTGCCCTCGTCGAGGTTGCTGAAGTCGGGGGCGCTCGGGCCGGGCGTGTCCTCGTGGATGGGGCACAGGAGGGGCGAGACGACCAGGAGCGGCGTGGTGGGGTGTCCCTCGCGGATGGTGTCGAGGAAGCCGTGCACCGCCGGGGCGAAGGCGCGCACTCGCATCAGGTCGGCGTTGACGATGTTGATGCCGATCTTGACGCTGATCAGGTCCGCGGGGGTGTCACGCATCGCGCGGGCCGTGAACGGGTCGAGCAGGGCGCTGCCCCCCAGGCCCAGGTTGATGAGTTCCACCCCGCCGAGCGAGGCGGCGTGTGCGGGCCAGGTGGACGTGGGGCTCGCGGCGTCGGAGCCGTGGCTGATCGAACTGCCGTGGTGCAGCCACACCTTGCGGCCGCTGTCCCGTACCGGTTCGACGGGTGCGTCGGTACGCAGGACGACGAGCTCGGTGGTCTCGTTGTACGGCAGCCAGATCTCGATGTCCTTGGCGCCCTCGGGCAGTTCGGCGAACCGGACGGTGCCGACCGGGCCCGGCCGGGTCTCCGCCGAACCGGTCGTCATGTCCACCTCGAGAACGTTTCCGCCGGTGGCGTCCGCCCGACCGGCGAAGCGGCCGTCGACACGCAGGTCGTACACGCCGTCCGGCCGGGGCGGCGCGCCCACATAGGCCGTCTTGGTGCGCAGCGCGTCCAGCTCGATGGTGGTGGCGCGGGTACGGAACACCAGCCGCACACCGGAGGGCTGGGCCTCCGCCATGGCCAACTGGCTGTCGGCGCACTGGGCGCGGGCCCATGCGGGCAGTCGATGCGGGCGCAGTCCGCGTTCGGTGCGTTCCAGATCGAGCGCACCGCGCAGGAGTGCGGCGGTGATGGGGGTGGTCTGCATGTCTCTCCGCCTGTTGCTCGGAACGTGTGAGGGGTGGGGTATCAGCGCGCCGGCGGTGGCCGCAGGCCCGCAGGGATCGCGGTCAGGACGCGGGCCAGTTGCGCAGCAGGGCGTCGAGGGCGTCCACGATGCGTACCCAGGACTCCTGCGAGTCGGGGGCGCTGTGGCTGAACCCGCCCTGCGCCTCCAGGCTGACGTAGCCGTGGAAGACGCTGCCCAGCAGCCGGACGGCATGCGTCTGGTCCGGTTCGGTCAGGTCGTAGCCGCGCAGGATCGCCCGGGTCATCCGTGCGTGACGGCCACCGGCACTGGCTGCGGCAGCCTCCGGGTCGAGCCTGTACTGGGCCGCCGCGTACCGGCCGGGATGCTCGCGGGCGTAGTCGCGGTACACGTCGGCGAAGGCGCCCAGGGCATCCTTGCCGGCCCTGCCCGCGAGCGCTGCCGCGCCGCGGTCGGCGAGCTCCTCCAGGGCCAGCAGCGCGATCCTGGTCCGGAGGTCGTGGGAGTTCTTCAGGTGCGAGTACAGGCTGGCGACCTTCACGTCGAACCGCCGGGCCAGCGCCGACACGGTCACCCGGTCGAAGCCGACTTCGTCGGCCAGCTCCGCGCCCGCCCGGGTCAGACGTTCCGGGGTCAGTCCCGCGCGCACCATGCGCTGCTCCTCACTTCGGCTATAGCCATCATGCGTTTACCTACATGCTTTAGGCAAATGCATATTGCCTATAGGTATGGCTGATCAACAACGTCGGACTGCCCCGCACTCCCTGTGACATGTCCCGGCTACTCTCGACAACTCACGTACTCCACAAGGCCGGTGGCGTGCGACCGCCGCCCGGCCGGACCCTCAGAGCGGAGACTCATGTCCACGGAGACCGGCCCGACCGTCGACGCCGGGCCGCGCGGCCACAGGATCGTCCCGGGCCCGAAAGGGCTCCCCTTCCTCGGGAACATGCCGCAGTTCGCGAAGAACCCCCTGGCGTTCTTCGAGCGGCTGCGCGCCCACGGGGACCTGGTGCAGTGGCGCTTCGGCCCCCACTCCTGCGTGTTCGTGGCCGATCCGAAGTGCATCGGCGAACTCCTCACCGAGACGGAACGCACCTTCGACCAGCCCGCGCTCGGCATCGCCTTCCGTACGGTGATGGGCAACGGCGTCGTGGTGGCGCGCGGCACCGAGTGGCGGCGCAAGCGGTCGCTCGTGCAGCCGTCCGTACGGCCGAAGCAGGTCAGGTCGTACGCGGCGACCATGGCGGGCAGCACGGTGGAGCTCGCCGACACCTGGTCGGGCGGCCAACGCATCGACGTCAAGCGGGAGATGGCGGCCCTGACGCAGCGGATCGCCGTCCGTACGATCTTCGGCGTCGACACCCCCGCCGACGCCGAGGCGATGGGCCGGGCCATGGACGTGGCACAGGCGGAGATCGGCAAGGAGTTCGCGGGCATCGGCGCACTGCTGCCGGACTGGGTGCCCACCCCGGGCCGGGCCAGGATCAAGAAGGCGGCCGCGGTCATCGACGCGGAGGTGGGCCGGGTCGTCGCCCGGCACCGTGACGGCGGGGACGAACGCCCCGATCTGCTCAGTCGGCTGCTCACCGCCGTCGACGAGACGGGCGCGAAGCTCGATGACCGGGAGATCCGCGACGAGACGGTCACGCTGTACATCGGCGGCCACGAGACGACGAGCTCGACGCTGGTGTGGACCTGGTACCTCCTGTCCCGCAACCCCGGGGCGCGGGCCGCGCTGGCCGAGGAGCTGGACCGGGTGCTCGGTGACCGCGAGCCGGGGTTCGACGACTACGCGCAGCTCCCGTACGCCCAAGCGGTGATCAAGGAGACGCTGCGGCTGTACCCGACGATCTGGCTGGTCACCGGCGTCGCGAAGGAGGGCGCCCGGATCGGCGGCCTGCCGATTCCGGAGGGCACCAGGGTGTGGAGCAGCCAGTGGGCCACACAGCGGGACGAGCGGTGGTTCCCCCAGCCGGAGGAGTTCCGCCCGGAGCGGTGGGACGCGGAGAGCGGCGACGAGATCGCGGAGTACGCCTGGTTCCCGTTCGGCGGCGGGCCCCGGGTCTGCCTGGGCACACGGTTCGCGATGGTCGAGGCGGTGCTGATCCTGGCGGTGCTGGCACGGCGGTTCGAGCTGGACGTCGATCCGGGGACGGTGCGCCCCGTGCCGACACTGACGCTGCAGCCCGATCGCGAGGTGATGGCCACGGTCCGGGCGCGGTAGCGGCGGATACCGGGGCGCGTCCGGGCGACAGATGCTGAACCGATATGTCCGATCTATCGCCATGAACCAGGCATAACGTTCAGAATGTGCGTGTCGGCCGTACCGGCCGCCGGGGCCCCTGGGCCTCACCCGCAGGCTGTCGATCCATGGGGAGAAACGTCATGCGTCCGAGCTCCACTCTCACGGCCGTGCTCACCGCCGCGGCCACCCTCGCTCTGACGGCCACCGCCGCGTCGGCCACCACCGGCGCTGCCGCCCACGGGGCGTCGGGCCGCCCGGCCCACTGCCAGCAGAAAGCCCTCAGGATCTCCGCCTCCCCCGGCGGGCAGCACAACGTGGCCCGGATCGCCGTCACCAACCGGGGCGGCCGCGCCTGTGTCGTGGACCGCATCCCGACGATCACGTTCCGGGGCCTCGACGGCTCGGCCCAGCCCGTCCCGCCCGCGGCGAGCGGTGCGTACGTGCTCTCGCCGGGCGAGCGCGGCTACGCGGCCGTGCGCACGGCGGAGCGCGGTACCCGCCAGGGACATGTGGTCCGCAGTCTCTCCGTGGCGGCGGACCCCGCGCACTACGGCGTCACGTTCGGTGCGGCCACGGTGGGCATGGACCGCGGCATCCGGGTGTGGGAGCCGGTGACGACCCTGTGGCACACCTCGCGAGGCGCGGCGGACCGGGCCCTGGCCGCGGCGACGCGCTGACCGTACGCGGGCGGGGGCGCGGGGCCACAGCCGTCAGGGCCGGCTGCGCCCCCGCGCCCCGCAGACGTCCTACAGCGTCACCGTGCCCGTTCCCTCCGCCGTGACCCCCGTCGTCTCCGCGACCACCCGGTACGAGCGGTCCGTGCCCTCGGAGGTGACGGTCAGGGCCTCCCCGTCCCGGACCACCAGGAACGACGCGGCGCTCCCGCCCGCCAGGTCCGGCACCGTGACGGTCGTGCCGTAGCCGGCGACATCCGTCGACGCCCCGCCGAAAATCCGCAGCGTGAGCCCGTCCAGCCAGTCGCCGTCGGGGCGCTGGTCGTCCGCGCCCCACGGGAGTACCGCGCCGGGGCGCACCAGGATCGGCAGGCTGTCGAAGCCGTGGGTCTCGTGGCGCCAGACCGGTCCGGTGACCGTCTCACCGGTCAGCAGGACGGTCCAGGTGCCCTCGGGGACGTAGTACTCGACCTGCCCGTCCTCCGTGAAGACGGGCGCGACCAGCAGATCCGGCCCGAGCATGTACTGACGGTCCAGCATCCGGGTCGTCGGGTCGCCGGGGAACTCGAGCAGCATGGGCCGCATCATCGGGACGCCCGTGCGGTGGGCGGTGACGGCCGCCCCGTACAGGTACGGCATCAGCCGGTGCTTGAGCAGGGTGAACTTCCGGGCGACGTCCACCGCCTCCTCCCCGAAGGCCCACGGCACCCGGTAGGACACGTTGCCGTGCAGCCGGCTGTGCGAGGACATCAGACCGAAGGCGAGCCAGCGCTTGAAGACGGCCGGGTCGGGCGTGCCCTCGAAACCGCCGATGTCATGGCTCCAGAAACCGAAGCCCGACAGCGAGAGCGAGAGGCCGCCGCGCAGCGACTCGGCCATCGCGGTGAACGAGGCGAAGCAGTCGCCGCCCCAGTGGACGGGGAACTGCTGGCCGCCGGCGGTGGCGGAGCGGGCGAAGAGGACGGCCTCGCCCGCACCGCGCTCCTTCTCCAGGAGTTCGAAGACCGTGCGGTTGTAGATCTGGGCGTAGTAGTTGTGCATGCGCTCCGGGTCGGAGCCGTCGTGCCAGACGACGTCGGTGGGGATGCGCTCGCCGAAGTCCGTCTTGAAGCAGTCGACCCCCTGGTCGAGCAGGACGCGGAGCTTGCTGTTGTACCACTCGCGCGCGGCGGGGTTGGTGAAGTCGACCAGAGCCATGCCGGGCTGCCACAGGTCCCACTGCCAGATGTCGCCGTTGGCCCTGCGCACCAGGTAGCCGAGTTCGGCGCCCTCCGCGAACAGGGCGGATTTCTGGGCGATGTAGGGGTTGATCCACATGCTGATCCGCAGCCCGCGTTCCTTGAGCCGGGCCAGCATCCCCTCCGGGTCGGGGAAGACGTCCGGGTCCCAGAGGAAGTCCGACCACTGGTACTCGCGCATCCAGAAGCAGTCGAAGTGGAAGACGGAGAGCGGGATGTCGCGTTCGGCCATGCCGTCGACGAACGAGGTGACGGTCTCCTCGTCGTACGAGGTGCAGAAGGACGTGGTGAGCCACAGGCCGAAGGACCAGGCCGGCGGCAGCGCGGGGCGGCCGGTGAGCGCGGTGTAGCGGGCCAGGACCTCCTTGGGTGTCGGTCCGGCGACGATGTAGTACTCCAGCGTCTGGTCCTCGACACTGAACTGCACCTGGCCGACGGACTCCGAGCCGACCTCGAAGGAGACCTTGCCGGGGTGGTTGACAAAGACGCCGTAGCCGCGCGAGGAGAGGTAGAACGGGATGTTCTTGTAGGCCAGTTCGCTGCTGGTGCCGCCGTCCGCCTGCCAGATGTCGACGGTCTGGCCGTTCTTGACGTACGGGGTGAAGCGCTCCCCGAGCCCGTAGACGTTCTCGCCGACGTCCAGGGCGAGTTGGGCGATCATGTGGTGGGCACCGTCGGGGGTGGTGGCGAAGGCGGTGCCCTTGGTGTCGGCTCCGGTGAGGCGCCGGCCGTCGGCGTCGAGGAAGGTCAGGCCCCACGGCCCGTCCCCGTCCATGCGCAGGGTCAGCGGCCCGCTGGTGAGTTCGGTGACCGCTCCGTCCTGCCGCGTGCGGGCCCCGGCGGCTGCCGGGTCGAGGCCGGGGAAGGCGAAGTCGGGCCCGTGGTTCACCTTTCCGGCGTGGTGGGTGGTGCGCACGCCGATGATCCCCTCGGCCGGGGAGAAGCATTCGACCGTGATGAGCGGGGAGTTGAGGGTGTCACCGCGGGCGGTGACGTGCTTGACCGACGCGTGGGCGGTGAACTGCCCTTCGCCGACGTGCAGGTCGCGGATCTCGGTCGCGTAGGAGGCGCGTACGCCCTCACGCATGAGCCAGAAGCCGTCGGTGAACTTCATGCGGACTCCTTGCCGGGGGCAACTGGAGGGACGGGGACCGGGGTGCGGGCGGCGCGGCTCACGCGTCGTCCCCGGTGAAGGCGATCCGGGCCAGGCGAACCGTGCCGCGCAGGGTGATGCGCAGGTCCCCGGTGCCGGAGGCGTTCAGCCCGGCCCGCACGGTGCGGTAGTCGTACGGTCCGTCGGTGGCGGCGACCGGCACGGTGACCGTGCTGCCGCCGACGGTGATCAGCACGGCCCCCTCCCCCGCGGCCAGCACTTCGGCGGCCCGCACTCCGGCGGCGAAGTCGCAGCGACGGTAGAGGAGTTCGTTGCTGCCGGTGACGGCCGCGACCGCGTCGCCGTCCGCCTTCGTCCGGTCGACGATCTCGGTGCCCAGCTGCTCGTCGTAGTCGGCCGCCTCCAGACCGCGCGTCATGACCGGTCGCGGGCCCGCGGGGTCGCCGTCGATCTCGACGACGGCGATGAGCCGGATGTCCGTACTGGAGGCACCCGCCTGGATCTCGTACGTGCCCGGGTCGACGGTCCAGCGGCCGTGCGCCACGTCCCAGTGACCGAGTTCGGTGACGGGGACGAGGAAGTCGAGGCGCTCGGCGGAGCCGGGCGCCAGGTGCAGCCTGCGGTGTCCGGCCAGCTGACGCAGCGGCCGGACGACGGACGGGGCCACCGCGCGCACGTACAGCTGGGCGACCTCGTCCGCGGCGACGGCCCCGGTGTTGGTGACGGTCAGCGACACCCGCAGCAGGTCGCCGTCGCGCGCGGCGTTCAGGGCGCTGTAGGTGAACTCGCCGTACGAGAGGCCGTGGCCGAACGGGTAGAGCGGAGCGCCCTCGTAGTAGAGGTAGGTCTGACGGGAGCCGATGATGTCGTAGTCCAGCAGCCCGGGCAGCTCCGCGTCGGAGGTGTACCAGGTCTGCGGCAGCCGGCCGGCCGGGGAGACGTCGCCGGCGAGGACGCGGGCGAGGGCGGTGCCGGCGGCCTGTCCGCCGTGCGCGGTCCACAGCAGTGCGGGGAGCGTGGCCGCCGCGTCGGTCAGGGCGTACGGGTAGGCGGAGGTGACCGCGAGGACGGTGCGCGGGTTGGCGGCGTGGGCGGCGCGCCACAGGCGTTCCTGCTGGGCGGGGAGGTCGAGGGTGGTGCGGTCCTCGGTCTCACGGCCGTTGATGTGTGCGTCGTTTCCGGCCACCACGATGACGACGTCGGCGTCGGCCGCCACGCGGGCGACCGCGTCCTCACCGCGCTCGGTCACCTCCATCTCGAAGACCGTTCCGGCGGCTTCCGCGGCGTCGGAGATTCCCTCCGCGGGGGCGGCAACCTTTACGCCGTCGGCGGCAACAGAGACATACCTACCCGTTCCCACGTGCAGAAGGCGGTGACCGCCGGCATGACCCTCCACCGCTTCCCACCGGAACGTCTCCTGGACGATCCAGCCGCCCGGCTCGTCCGCGGAGGCGCGTACGAAGCCGTCATCGGCGACGGACAGATAGCGGCCCGCCGGTTCCCGCAGGGTGATCACGCCGTTGCCCCAGTCGATGAGCGCCAGCTCGGACGGGGTGTCGCCGCAGGTCAGCGGCGGAAGGTCGGTGCGGCCGGCCAGCAGCGCCGGGTCGAGAGCGCCCTCTGCGCCGCGCGCGGGCTCCTGGTTGACGTCCGCCGCGGGAATCCGCAGCCAGCCCTCCGCGCACTTCAGCCGGACCAGGTCGACGCCCTCGGCATGCACGACGTGCTCCGCGCCGAAGCGCTCCCTGAGCCCGTCGAGCGGGGTGGAGCGGTGCATGAGGGTGCCGCTGTACCAGTCGAGCTTGCAGGCGTCCGCGAGGAGTCCGACGACGGCGACGGTCTTCCCGGCGGCGGGGTCCAGCGGCAGCAGCCCGTCGTTCTTGAGCAGCACCACTGCCTGTTCGGCGGCCTCCAGGGCGAGCGCCCGGTGGCCCTCCGTGTCGAAGTCGGCGGTGTTCGCGTACGGGTCGAGCTCGGGGTCGAACTCGCCGAGCGAGAAACGCAGTTCGAGCAGGCGCCGGACAGCGGTGTCGATGTCGTGCTCGTCGAGGAGGCCCTGCTCAAGGGCGCCGCGGATGCGGCCGGTCATGAGGGCGGAGTCCTGGCCGTGGTCGGTGAAGCTGTCGACACCGGCACGCAGGGAGGCGGCCGTCGCCTCCTCGTGGGTGTCGAAGTAGTGCTCGGAGTCGACGAGGTTGGACGGCGCCCCGGCGTCGGAGCAGACCACCAGCGACCGGTCGGTCCAGGCGCGCAGCTGCTGCGACAGGTGCGGCGAGACGTGGTTGGGCCGCCCGTTGACCAGGTTGTACGCCGGCATCACACCGGCCACGGCGCCCGCCCGCACGGCGTCACGGAAGGCCCTGAGGTCGTACTCGTGCAGGACCCTCGGGCGGACCGAGGACGAGGAGGTGTCACGGTCGGTCTCGTTGTTGTGCGCGAGCCAGTGCTTGAGGACGGGGGCGGTCCGCCAGTAGAGCGGGTGGTCGCCGCGCAGCCCCCGGGTGTACGCGACCGCGATGGCGGAGGTCAGTCCGGCGTCCTCGGAGTACCCCTCCTCACCCCGCCCCCACAGCGGGTTGCGCAGCAGATTCACGGTCGGGGCCCAGACGTTGAGGCCGACGCGGTCGTCCTGGGCGCGCTTGGCGCGGACCTCGTTGCCGACGGCCTCGCCGACCCGGCGCACCAGTTCGGCGTTCCAGGTGGCACCGAGCCCCACGGCCTGCGGGAACACCGTCGCCGGCCCCATCCAGGCGACCCCGTGCAGAGCCTCCTGACCGGTGCGGAAGGCGCCGAGTCCGAGCCGGTCGACCGCCGGTGCGAACTGGTGCAGCATCGCGATGCGCTCGTCGAGGGTGAGCCGCTGGAGCAGATCGTCGACGCGCTTGGCGAAGGGCAGCTGCGGATCGCGGAAGGGCTGCGGTTGTTCCGTCACGTGCGGGTCCCCTTGGAGAGGTGGGAGGTGTTCCGGCTCCTGCGGCTCGTACGGGCAACGGAGGAGCCTCGGAAGATCTTTCGAAGCGCTTCGATGCTCCGTGGCCAACCCCGCGCATGTCAAGGGCTCGTCGCCGACCTGCGTACGCGACAACCCCGCAATGCGCCAGGAAACGGTTCGGAAACAGGTCGGAGGAATCTGGAAACGGACTCTTGTGCGGTCGGGGCCCTTCACTTAACCTCGCTGCAACATCGAAGCGCTTCGACAGAGCTTCGATGGGGCGCCCGGCGCCCGTGATCCTCCCGGGACCGCGACAGCATCTGCCGCTTCCCTGTTGAACCGCTTCACCTGCGGCCGGTCACGCCGGCTCAGTCAGCAACGCTCCACCTCAGACACAGGAACCGAACGGCGGTCGCCCGCCACGTGTCGTCCTGGTGCGCCTCGAAGGGTTGACGCAATGACGCCGAATTCCACCCCCTCCTCCACGGCTCCGAGCCGGAGAAGCTTCCTCGCCACGGGCGCGGTCGCCGCTGTCGCCGTGGCCGGCGGGGTACCGCTGCTCGCCGCGTGCGGCGGCTCCGGTTCAGGTTCAGCGAGCAAGGAGGGGACGACCACGGGCAAGGCGCTCCAGAAGGTCGTGCCGTCCTACGCCCCGCTGAACCTGGTCCAGCCCGACGTTCCGGGCGTCAACGGTTCGAGCCCCGGCTTCACCAAGCTGCCCGATCCGCTGGTCGTCTCCGTCAAGTCGGTGCCGGGCAAGGGCTCGTCGTTCCGGGTCATGACACCGCTGTGGGGCACCGTCCCGAAGAAGAACAACCCGTACTACACGGCGGTGAACAAGGCGGTCGGCGCCACGCTCAACTTCGACCCGCAGGACGGCAACACCTACCAGGACAAGATCGGCGCGGTCCTCGCCGGCTCGGACATCCCGGACGTCATGACCATCCCCGGCTGGAACATGCAGGGGCAGATCCGCAACGCGATCAGCGCCAAGTTCGCGGACCTGACTCCTCATCTGGCGGGCGACGCCGTCAAGAAGTACCCCAACCTGGCGAACATCCCGACCGGTGCCTGGCAGTACTCCGTCTTCGGCGGCAAACTGCGCGGCCTCCCCATGCCGACGCCGATCATCGGCAACGCGATCTTCTACCGCAAGGACCTCATCGGCTCCGGCGCCGTGCCGGCCTCCGCGGACGACCTGCTGGCCTTCGGCAAGGAGCACACCGCTCCCAAGCAGAAGGTGTGGGCCTTCGACGACCTCTGGACCTGCATCCAGAAGATCTACGGCCTGGTGCCCGACGCTCCGCACTACTGGCAGCTGGAGAACGGCAAGCTGGTCCACAAGATCGAGACGAAGGCGTACCGCGAGGCACTCGCCTTCGCACGCAAGCTCCACGACGGCGGCTACGTCCACCCGGACGCCGACGCCGGCAAGGACGCGGACGCCAAGATCCGCTTCACCAGCGGGCACGTCGTGATGTACAACGACGGCACCGGCGGCTGGAAGGGCATGGTCACCGAACAGCAGGCGGGCAACCCGAGGTTCGACATGCAGGCGCTCGACTTCTTCCACCACGACGGCGGCAAGCCGGTGCTGTGGCAGGACGACCCGGCGGGCATCTTCACCTTCCTCAGCAAGAAGCTCTCCAAGGCGCAGATCGAGGAGTTCCTCGCGATCGCCGACTACGCGGCCGCGCCGTTCGGCACCGAGGAGTTCATGCTCACCAACTACGGCGTGAAGGGCACCCACTACACGATCAAGGACGGCGCCCCGACCTACACTCCGCAGGGAGTCGAGGAGGCGCAGCCCTCCACCTTCCTGTTCCTCGCCTCGCCGCCCACCTCCATCGCGTACCCGGACCAGCCGCAGCTGGCCAAGGACTACGCCGCCTGGATGGCCCGCCAGGCCCCGTACGTCAAGAAGCCCCTCTTCTTCGGCATGCAGGTCGTCGAGCCGCAGCGGTACGCCTCCCTGTACACGCCCTTCGACGACCTGCAGAAGGACATCCGCCGCGGCCGCAAGAAGGTCAGCGACGTCGAGGAAGCCGTGAACACCTGGAAGAAGAGCGGTGGCGACAAGCTGCGCGCCTGGTACCAGGACATCCTCGACAAGAACGGCTCCGGCAACTGACGCGTACGACGCGCACCAACCGTACGCACCACAGCACAAGGGCCGCCGGGCGCACGAAGCCCGGCGGCCGGGGCGGAGAGCATGACATGGGGAGCACAGGGTGAAGCCACGGGCCACGGTCACGACCGACCCGGACCGCACCTCCGACGGGGCCGACGCCCCCGCCGGCGGTGACGGTGAGGACAGGGACGGAAGCGGCACACGGACGGCCAGGTCCCGCGCGATCGGTACGCGCCGGTCCCGTACGGCGAGAAGCGGACCGGCCGGGAGCGGAACGTCGAAGAACGGGCGGAAGGGCCGTTCGGTGACCGGGCCGCAGGCGGGCGGCATCACCTGGCGCCAACGGCTGCGGCGCGACCGCACCCTCGTGCTGATGACGCTCCCGGCCATCGGGCTGCTGCTGCTCTTCAACTACGTCCCGTTGCTCGGGAACATCGTGGCCTTCCAGGACTACGACGTGTACGACCTGGGCATCACCGGCAGCCCCTTCGTCGGCTTCGACAACTTCACCCGGATCTTCCAGGACTACCGCTTCTGGGAAGTCCTCATCAACACCCTGGTCATCTTCGTCACCCAGCTCGTCCTCTTCTTCCCCATCC
Organism: Streptomyces sp. NPDC005775; assembly: GCF_042871565.1. NCBI lineage: Bacteria > Bacillati > Actinomycetota > Actinomycetes > Kitasatosporales > Streptomycetaceae > Streptomyces > Streptomyces sp. NPDC005775. The sequence goes on from NZ_JBIAIU010000001.1 coordinate 795,004, forward strand.
CGATCGCCATCGCGCTCCTGGTCAACACGATCATGAGCGCGCGGGTCCGGGCCTGGGTCCAGGCAGTCGTCTACCTGCCGCACTTCTTCTCCTGGGTGCTCGTCGTCACCGTCTTCCAGCAGATGTTCGGCGGTGCGGGACTCGTCGCCCAGTGGGCGCGCGAACACGGGCACGAAGGCTTCGACCTGATGACCAATCCGGGCTTCTTCAAGTTCCTGGTCTCCGCCCAGGCCGTGTGGAAGGACGCCGGCTGGGGCGTCATCGTCTTCCTGGCCGCGCTCGCCGCCGTCAACACCGATCTGTACGAGGCCGCGGCCGTGGACGGCGCGGGCCGCTGGCGCCGGATGTGGCACGTCACGCTTCCCGCGCTGCGTCCCGTCATCGCGCTCCTGCTCGTCCTGCGGGTGGGCAGCGCGCTCAACCTCGACTTCGAGCAGATCCTGCTCCAGCGCGACCAGGTGGGCGCGGGGGCCTCGGAAATCCTGGACACCTACATCTGGTGGACAGGGATCAAAACCGGCGACTTCGGCTACGCGGCCGCCGCCGGGATCTTCAAGGGGCTGTTCAGCGTCGCCATGGTGCTGGGTGCCAACAAGGTCGCCCACATGCTGGGCGAGCAGGGGGTGTACTCCAAGAAATGACAACTCTCCTGGAACTCGAGAGGGACCCGGCACAGCCCGCGCCGCGCGCCGAGACACCGCTCCAGCGCGCCCTGCGGATGGAACCCCGCCCCGTGTGGGAGGAGGAGCCGACCAAGGCGGGCCTCGCCTTCAAGGGATTCGGCCTCGTCGCGATCTGCGCGATCGTGATCATCCCGATCTGGGTCGTGCTCGTCACCAGCCTCTCCGACACCGAGGCCATCAACGACGCGGGCGGCCTGGTCGTCTGGCCCAAGAGCATCACCTTCGTCGCGTACAAGGAACTCCTCAGCGGCGGCGCCGTGACCCGGGCGGCCGCCGTGAGCGTCGGCCTCACCGTCGTCGGCACGGCGGTCAGCATGGTCGTCTCGGTCCTGTGCGCGTACGGGCTGAGCCGGCGCGACTCCTACGCCCACCGCCCGCTGCTGATGACCCTGATGGCGACGATGTTCTTCGGCGCCGGGCTCATCCCCACCTACCTCCTGGTCACGGGCATCGGTCTGAGCGACAGCTACTGGTCCATGATCCTGCCCAGCGCGATCAGCGTCTTCAACGTGCTGGTGCTGCGCGGCTTCTTCATGGACACCGCGCCCGAACTCATCGACGCGGCCCGCATCGACGGTGCCGGCGAGTGGCGCATCCTGCTCCAGATCATCATGCCGCTGTCGCGTGCCGTGATCGCCGTCATCTCGCTGTTCTACGCGGTCGGCTACTGGAGCCAGTGGTTCAACGCGATGCTGTACATCCAGGACAGCGACAAGTACCCGCTGCAGATGATCCTTCGCCAGCTGGTGCTCCAGCACCAGGTGCCCCCGGGGGCGATGGGCGCGGCGGTGAGCAGCGGGGCGATCAACAGCCTCGCCGTGCAGATGGCGGTCATGATCCTCGCGCTGATCCCCGTCGCGATCCTGTCGCCGTTCGTCCAGAAGCACTTCCAGAAGGGCATGCTCACCGGCGCCGTGAAGGGCTGACACCCGGTACGCCCCAGGTTCGCTCCCCCTCTCCTTCTTGTCCTCGTCCTTCTTGTCCTTGTCCGGAAGGTATCCGCCATGCGCACTTCGTCCGAGCCCACGCCCAGCCGCAGAACGGTGCTCGCCTCGGCGGCCGTCGTCGCCGCGGCCGTCACCCTGCCGGCCGCGGGCCCCGCCGCTGCCACCGCCCCGAAGGACCACCGGGGCAGGGCGAGCGAACCCCACCGCTGGCGGACCGCCGCGATCGGCGGGACGGGATTCGTCACCGGGGTGCTGTTCCACCCGTCGGTGAGGGGCCTGGCCTACGCCCGCACCGACATCGGCGGCGCGTACCGCTGGGACGGGCGCGAGGCCCGCTGGACCCCGCTCACCGACCACCTCGGCTGGGACGACTGGAACCTGCTCGGCATCGAGGCCCTGGCCGTCGACCCGGCGCACCCGGGCCGTCTCTACCTGGCCTGCGGCACGTACGCGCAGTCCTGGGCGAGCCCCGGCGCGGTGCTCCGCTCCGAGGACCGTGGGGCGACCTGGCAGCGGGCCGACCTGACGGTGCGGCTGGGCGCCAACGAGGACGGGCGCGGCGCCGGCGAGCGGCTGCTCGTGGACCCCCGGGACAGCGACACGCTGTGGCTCGGCACCCGGCACGACGGGCTGCTGCGCTCCACCGACCGGGGCGTCACCTGGGCTCCGGCCGACTTCCCCGCGACCGCGTCGGCGAGCGGCCAGGGCGTGATGTTCCTCGCCGCCGCCGGCCGGACGGTGTACGCGGGCTGGGGCGACGGCGGCAGCGCGCTCTACCGTACGAACGCTACGGGCGGCTGGGAGGCCGTGCCCGGGCAGCCGTCCGGGAGCGCGGCGACGAAGGTGCCGGTACGGGCCGCGTACGACGCCCGCGGCCGGGCGCTGTACGTCACCTACGCGGACGCCCCGGGGCCCAACGGGCAGTCCGACGGCTCGGTCCACCGGCTCGACACGGTGACCGGCACGTGGAGCGAGGTGACCCCGGTGCGGCCCGACGCCGCGGCCGGTGACGGTTTCGGCTACGGCGGTGTCGCGGTCGACGCGCGCCGCGCCGGCACGCTCGTCGTCACCACCAACAACCGCTGGGGGCAGATCGACACGGTGTTCCGCTCCACGGACGCGGGCGCCAGCTGGATTTCCCTGAAGGACACCGCCGTCCTCGATGTCACGGAGACCCCCTATCTGCGCTGGGGCGGGGAGTCCGCCAAGTTCGGCTGGTGGATGCAGACCGTGGCCGTCGACCCGTTCGACTCGCGTCACATCGTGTACGGGACCGGTGCGACGATCTTCGGCACCCGCGACCTCGTCCACTGGGCCCCGGAGATCCGGGGCCTGGAGGAGACGTCGGTACGCTTCCTGATCGCCCCGCCCGGAAAGGGTGCCCGGCTCCTCAGCGGCCTGGGCGACATCGGGGTCATGTACCACGACTCGCTGACCGCCTCGCCTTCGCGCGGCATGGCGTCGAACCCGGTCTTCGGCACGGCCACCGGCCTCGCACTCGCCGCGCTCAAGCCCTCGTACGTCGTACGCACGGGCTGGCCGTCGGGCTCGACGTCCGCCGGGGCGTCCTCGGACGACGGCGGCCGGACCTGGCAGCCGTTCGCCGCCCAGCCGGAGATCGCCGCCTCCGCCCCCGGGCCGGTCGCGGTCTCCGCCGACGGGTCGGTCCTGCTCTGGTCGTTCGTCCACTGGGACGGCACCAAGTACCCGGCGCACCGCTCCACCGACGCCGGTGCGAGCTGGACCGAGGTTGCCACGTTCCCCAAGGGCGGCTCCCCGGTCGCCGATCCGCTCGACCCCAGGCGCTTCTACGTCTACGACACCGACACCGGAGCGGTCTTCCACTCCTTGGACGGCGGCGCGACGTTCGCCCGCGGGGCGGCCGGACTCCCTTCGGGCGACGTGCAGTTCAAGGTGGCGGCGGCACCCGGCCGCAGCGGCGACCTGTGGCTCTCCGCGAAGGACAACGGGCTGTTCCGCTCGACGGACGGTGGGCTCACGTTCGCGCCGGTGGCCGGCTGCCGGGCCTCGCACGCCCTGGGGTTCGGCAAGGCCGCGCCGGTCAGGGGCCGCAGGCGCCCCGGCGCCGGCTACCCGGCGGTCTTCCAGACGGGCAGGGTCTCCGCGACGTACGACGGCGTGGCGGTGCTGCGCTCGGACGACGCGGGCGCCACCTGGGTCCGGATCAACGACGACTCGCACCAGTGGGGCTGGACCGGCGAAGTGATCACCGGCGACCCCCGCGTCCACGGCCGTGTCCACCTGGGCACCAACGGCCGCGGCATCCAGTACGCAGAACCGAAGTAAGAAACGAGAGACGCCATGCCGTCCCTGCGCGACGCAGCCCGTGGCCGCATCCTCTTCGGAGGCGACTACAACCCCGAGCAGTGGCCCGAGGAGGTGTGGGAGGACGACGCCCGGCTGATGAAGGAGGCGGGGGTCAACTCCGTCACCCTCGGGGTCTTCTCCTGGGCGAAGATCGAACCACGCCCAGGCGCAAGGGAGTTCGGCTGGCTGGACCGGCTGATGGACCTGATGCACGCCCACGGCATCGGCGTCGTGCTCGCCACCCCGACCGCGTCCCCGCCGCCCTGGATGGGGGCGCGGCACCCGGAGACCCTGCCGCGCACGGAGGACGGCTCGGTCGTCTGGTACGGCTCGCGCCAGCAGTTCTGCGCCAGCTCCCCCGTCTACCGACGCTACGCCGCGGCCCTCACGGAGGACCTCGCGGCGCGGTACGCGGACCATCCCGCGCTCACCGTGTGGCACATCAACAACGAGTACTGCACCCACTGCTGGTGCGACGAGACGGCCGCGCACTTCCGCCGCTGGCTGCGCGCCCGGTACGTCACCGTCGACGCGCTCAACGAGGCGTGGGGCACGGCCTTCTGGAGCCAGCGCTACGACTCCTGGATGGAGATCCTGCCGCCGCGCAAGGCGCAGTACATGAAGAACCCGGCACAGGTGCTGGACTTCAAGCGGTTCACCTCCGACGCGCTGATGGAGTGCTACGTCGCCGAGCGCGACATCGTGGCCCGGCACACCCCGCGCATTCCGGTGACCACGAACTTCATGCCGCTGTGGTCCGGCCAGGACGCCTGGGCCTGGTCGGCGCAGGAGGACATCGTCTCCGTGGACATCTACCCGGATCCCCGGGATCCGCAGGGCGGCCAGTACAACGCGATGCTCGCCGACATGACGCGTTCGCAGGCCGCCGGCCCGTGGATGCTGATGGAGCAGGCGGCGGGTCCGGTGAACTGGCGGGGCGTCAACCACCCCAAGCCCGAGGGCCTGAACCGGCTCTGGTCACTGCAGGCGGTGGCGCGCGGCGCCGATGCCATCTGCTACTTCCAGTGGCGGCAGTCGCGGCAGGGCTCGGAGAAGTTCCACTCCGGGATGCTCACCCATGCCGGCGAACAGGGGCGCACCTTCCAGGAGATCAAGCGGCTGGGCGCCGAACTCGCCGCGCTCGGACCGGCCGTCGGCGGCAGTGACGTGCCGGCCGACGTGGCGATCCTGCACGACTGGGACTCGTGGTGGGCCGGAGCGCAGGAGGGCAGGCCGTCCTCGCTGCTGGACTACACCGAGGTCGTCCAGCGCTGGCACCGGGCGCTGTGGGAGAACGGCGTCGCCACCGAGTTCGCCCGCCCGGACGCCGACCTGAGCCGGTTCAAGGCCGTCGCCGTACCCCATCTGTACCTGCTCACCGATGCCTCGATCGACAATCTGGTGGCGTACGCGCAGGGCGGCGGGACGCTGGTCTGCGGCTTCTTCAGCGGCATCGCGGACGTGGACGACCGCGTCAGGACGGGCGGCATGGACGCACGGCTGCGCGAACTGTTCGGGATACGCACGCTCCACGAGTGGTGGCCGCTGGACGCGGGCACGGCCGTGGCGTGCGACGGCTTCGACGGCACCCTCTGGTCGGAGGAGCTGGAGGCCGCACAGGACGCCGAAGTGGTGGCCGCGTACCGCGACGGCGAGCTGGCCGGGCTGCCCGCGGTGCTGCGCAGGGGCCGGGCCCGGTACCTGTCGACGCTGCCCACCCCGGCGGCGCTGCGCGGGCTGCTCGGTGACGTGGTGCGGGAGGCCGGTGTGACGCCGGTCCTGGCCGGGCTGCCCGACGGCGTGGAGGCCGTCCGCCGCGGTGATCTGCTCTTCCTGCTCCACCACGGCCGGGACACCGTCTCCGTGGCCGTGCCGGGCACCTACGAGGACCTGCTGACCGGCGAGAAGACGGTCGACCGGGTGGAGCTGGGGCGCCACGGCGTGGCCGTGCTGCGGAGCGCCGCTCCATGACCGCCCGTACCCACATCGACGGCACGTGGGAACCGCGCCCCGCCGCCCGCTGGGAGGACGCCTTCCTCGGCGGCAACGGCCGGCACGGGGCGATGGTGTACGGGGACCCGGCCGACGACCGGGTCATCGTCAACCACCACACCCTCGTCCGGCCCAACGGCAGCGAGCACCTGCGTCCGCCCGAGCTGGCCGACCGGCTGGACCGGCTGCAGAGCGCGCTGCTCGCCGGGGACACCACGGCCGCCGAGCGGTTCGGGGAGGGCCGGCCGCTGGTGTGGGTGCAGCCGTTCCACCCGGCGTTCCAGACCAGGCTCCGGCCCGTCCCCGACGCCTCAGCCGCGCCCGACGTCACGGAGCCGCCCCCGGGCTACCGTCGCACGGTCGACTTCACCACGGGCGAGATCACGGCCGTGTGCGAGGGCCGGCACAGCCGTGTCTTCGTCTCCCGCGCCGACGACGTGATCGTCCAGTACGTCACCGGCCCCGGCCTCGCGGTGGACCTGACCCTGGACCACGCGCTGCCCGGCGCACCGCCGCGCCTGGCCGTCGGCCGCAGCACCGTGCTGGGCCCCGGCGGCGGCCGGCTCTCGCTGCGGGCGGGCTACCCGGACAGCGAACTCGCCTACACCGGGGTGACCGTGGTCCGCGCGGACGGCGGCAAGGTGTCCGTCGCGGGCGAGGGCATCCGGGTCGAGGGGGCCCGGAGCCTGCTGCTGCTCACCCGGGTGCGGCGCCACGCGGGCAGCCTGGACCTCGCGGCGGAGTGCGCCGCCCTGCCGCAGGACGACTACCCGACGCTGCTCGCCCGGCACCGCGCCCTGCACCGCCCCGCCTTCCAGCGCGCCTCCCTGACCCTGGACGCCGATTTGGCCGAACGGGGACTACCCGGCAGCGAGTTGATACGCAGACCGGGCAGCCCCGCCCTGCTGGAGCGGCTGTTCGCGGCGGGGCGCTACCACCTGTATTCGTCCTCCGGCCTCCTGCCGCCCCGGCTGACCGGCCTGTGGACCGGCGACTGGGACACCGCCTGGTCCGGCGCGTTCACCACCAATGCCAACCTCAACCTCCAGATCGCCTCGGCGGCGGCCGCCGCCCTGCCCGAGGTCTCCGAGGCCCATGCCTGCCTGGTGTACGGCCAGTTGGCCGACTGGCGGGACAACGCCAGGGCTCTCTTCGGGGCTCGCGGCATCGTCGCCCCGTCCCACACCGACGGCGAGTCCGGCCATACCCGCCACTACCAGCGCGCCTACCCGCTCCACCTGTGGACGGCCGGTGCGGACTGGCTCCTGGAACCGCTGATCGAGCACGCCGAGACGAGCGGGGCGACGGACCCCCGGCTCGTCGGCGCGCTGCACGAGGCGGCCCTGTTCTACGAGGACTTCCTGACCCGTACCGCGCCCGACGGCACGGTGGCGGTCGTCCCCTCGTACTCTCCGGAGAACCGTCCGGCCAACGCGAGCTGGGGAACGGTCAACGCGACGATGGACCTCGCGGCGGCCCGCCACGCACTCACCACGTCGGCCGATCGCTCCCCCGCCGCCGCGTCCTCGGCCCGGCGACGCGCGCTGGCGGACCGGCTGCCGGCCTACCGGGTCAACGAGGACGGCGCACTCGCCGAGTGGGCGTGGCCGGGCCTGGCGGAGACGTACGACCACCGCCACCTCAGCCACCTCTATCCGGTGTGGCCGCTGGACGCGATCAATCCGTACGACACCCCGGAGCCGGCCGCCGCCGCACACCGCGCCCTGGAGCTGCGCGGATCGGAGAACGACTCCGCGCACGGGCATCTGCACCATGCCCTGATCGCGGCGCGGCTGCGGGACGGCGAGCGTGTCTCGGCGGCACTGGAAGCGGTGCTGGCAGGCGACTTCTTCCACGACTCGCTGATGAGCGCGCACTATCCGTCCCGCAACGTCTACAACGCGGACGCCGCCCACGCGCTGCCCGCGGCGGTCATCGAGTCGCTCGTCCAGTCGACACCCCACCGGCTGGTCCTGCTGCCCGCACCTCTGGCCGGCTGCCCGACCGGTGAACTGCGCGGTGTGCGCACCAGGTTCGGCGCCGGGCTGGATCTGCGCTGGTCCGCCGACGGCAGCGCGACCGCCGTGCTCCATCCCACCCGTGACGCCCGGATCGACCTCCGCACGGGCGACCGGCACACCTTCACCGATACCTCCGCCGGATCACCCCCGGCTCCACTGGAGCTGACGGCCGGCGTGGACCGCGTCCTCGAACTGGGGGCGCGGTAGCTCTCCCCCCACCCCATCCCCCCACCATGGAAGGGACAACCATGGCACGACGTACCCGCACCCTCAGCAGGTTCGTACTGGCCCCGGCGACGGCGGTGGCAGCCCTCATCGGCTTCGCCGCCGCCCCTGCCCAGGCCGCGATCTGGTCCTCCTCGGACCAGTGGGGCAACTACACCACCTCCGACGGCTACACCCTCTACAACAACATCTGGGGCTCCGGCGCAGGCGCGCAGTCCATCTGGGCCAACTCCTCCGCCAACTGGGGCGTTTGGGCCGACCACCCGAACACGGGCGGCATCAAGTCGTACCCCAACGCCAAGAAGGTCGTCGGCAAGTCCCTCAGCTCACTGCGGTCGCTCACCAGCACCTACAACGTCACCGTCCCGTCGTCGGGTGCGTACAACACCTCGTACGACATCTGGGACAGCGACTACGACTACGAGGTCATGCTCTGGGTCAACTACAACGGCGCCGTGGGCCCGCTGGGCACCGCGCAGGGCAACGTGACGCTCGGCGGGCACACCTGGACCGTCTACAAGGGGGACAACGGGGCCAACCAGGTCTTCTCGTTCCTGCGCACCTCGGACTCCACCTCGGGCACGGTGAACATCCTGCCGATCCTGAAGTGGATCAAGGACACCAAGGGCTGGTGGGGCAACGAGACCATCGGTGACGTCCAGTTCGGCTACGAGATCACGTCGTCGTCGGGTGGCCTGGACTTCCGGACGAACGGGTTCGGCGTCTCCGCCGGCTGATCCGTACGCACAAGGAGCCGGCCCCCGCGCGGGGGCCGGCTCGTGCGCGCATCGGGGCCGGGCACTACCTCGGGGCGGGCCCGGTGCTTTCCCGTACCGTCAACTCGGGTGCCAACAGCTCGACTTCGTCCGTGCCGCGACCGGAGAGCTTGGCGACGACCTGCTCGACCGAGCGACGCCCCATCTCCTGCGCGGGGATGGCCACCGAGGTGAGCCGCACCGAAGCCTGGGTGGCCACCTGCTCGGGGCAGATCGCGACCACGGACACGTCCTCGGGCACGGCCCGGCCCTGCTGCCGCAGGAGGTTGAGCAGCGGCTCCACCGCCGACTCGTTCTGCACGATGAACCCCGTGGTGCCGGGGCGCTCGTCGAAGATCCTCGACAGGGTCTGCGCCATCGCCGGGTATCCGCCCTCGCAGGGGCGGTGCAGCACACGTACACCGGTCTCCCGCGCCTTGGCGCGTATGCCGTCGACCGTCCGCTCGGCGAACCCGGTGTGCCGCTCGTACACCGCGGCCGCCTCGCCGATCACGGCGACCTCGCGGTGGCCGAGGCCGGCGAGGTGTTCCACGCAGAGCGCCCCGGTCGCCTCGAAGTCGAGATCGACGCAGGTCAGCCCGTCGGTGTCGGCCGGCAGCCCGATGAGTACGGCGGCCCGCCCGGTGTCACGCAGCAGCGGCAGCCGTTCGTCGTGGAGCTCGACGTCCATCAGGATCATCGCGTCGGCGAGCGAGCTTCCGGCGATGCGCCGCACGGCGGCCGGGCCCTCCTCCCCGGTGAGGAGAAGGACGTCGTAGCCGTGGGTGCGGGCCGTGGTGGCGACCGCGATGGCGATCTCCATCATGATGGGGACGTACATGTCGGTGCGCAGCGGCACCATGAGCGCGATGATGTTCGACCGGCTGCTGGCGAGCGCCCGGGCCCCGGCGTTGGGGTGGTAGCCGAGCTGCTGGATACTCAGCTCCACCCGTTCCCTGGTGGACACCGAGATGGACCGCTTCCCGCTGAGGACATAGCTCACCGTGCTCGCGGAGACTCCGGCGTGCTGCGCGACCTCGGCAAGGGTGACCATTCAGCTCTCCATCAAGGGACGTCGTCGGACACCGGCGCGGAGACCAGCCGGAAACGGCGGCCTCGGTCGGACGTGGCGAAGCGCTTCGACTTGGCCGCTCCGCCTGTGACATGCATGGACGCTGCGAGCCTAGACCTGCCCGCGCGGAGTGTCTAGACCACTATCGAAGCGCTTCGACTCGGTGTGTCGCGGCAGCCGTTCCGGCTACTGCCACGATAGGCCCGTCACCCGGTCCGGAACATCAGCGGGACCGGGAGTCGCGCGTTCAGGACCCCGGCGTACCCGGAGGGAGGTGCGTCCCCCGGTCGCAGGCATCGAGCAGGCGGCCTCAGGCCCCGAGCAGGACCGGAAAGGCCTCCATGTCGTTCTGCGTCATCACGGGAAGCTTCCGGATGTCCGCGTCCGGCACCGCGAGCCGCAGTTCCGGGAAGCGCCCGAAGAGCGCCGGCAGGGCGATGCCCGCCTCGACCCGGGAGAGCGCCGCTCCGGGGCAGATGTGCGGGCCGTGGCCGAAGGTCATGTGCCGGATGGGGGTGGGGCGGGTGATGTCGAACGCGTCGGCGTCGGGGCCGTGCTGCTCGGGGTCGCGTCCGATCACCCGGTAGGAGATGACCACGCCCTCGCCCTTGGCGATGACACCGTCACCGACCTGGATGTCCTCGGTCGCGAACCGCATCAGGAGGTGGGTGGTCGGGGTGTCCCACCGCAGGGTCTCCTCGATCACGGTCTCCCAGGAGACCTCCCCGGCGAGGACCATCCGCAACTGGTCGGGGTGCGCCAGCAGGGCGCGTACGGCATTGAGAATGAGCCCGATCGTGGTCTCGTGCCCGGCGGCGACCATCGCCTTGAGGTTGCCGACCACCTCCTCCTCGGTCAGCGGCTCGCCGCCCTCGTCGGCGAGGATGAGCGCGGAGGTCAGATCATCGGTCGGCTGCGCGGTCTTCTCGCGTACGAGCCCGGCGTAGAAGACGTCCAGGTCGGCGAGGAGGGCCAGGCGCTCGTCCTGCGGGGTGAGCATCGAGAAGAAGGCCTTGTACTGGCGGGTCAGCATGGCGTTCTCGGCGGGGTCGACGCCCATCAGCATGCCGACGACGCGCATGGGCAGGGGCTGCGCGAACACGGACTTGAGGTCGACGACGGCCCCGTCCCTGCCCCCCTCGGCGAGCGCGTCCAGCAGCTCCCCGGTGAACTTCTCGATGTCGGGGCGTATCGCCTCCAGCCGGCGCGGCGTGAGCGCCTGGGAGGTCTTGGTCCGCAGCCGCCGGTGCTCGTCGCCGTCGACGGTGAACATGGACCGGCCGGCGTCGATCATGCCGATGAGCGGCCACGCGTGCGTCACTTCGCCGCTCTGCCACAGGCCCCAGGCATCGAGGTCCTTCACGAGCCGCGGGTCCAGCAGCAGTTGCCGGGCGTCGGCGTGCCGGGTGAGGGCCCAGGCCGGTACACCGAGCAGCTCGATCCGGGCCAGCGGTCCGGCGTCGCGCAGCCGCGTCGTCTCACCGTCCAGGTCCTGGACCATCGGGTCGATGACGACGGTCCCGCCGTCCTGGGCTGCCGCCTGGGCGGCGGCGTGGGGGCAGTTCACGAGAAGTCTCCTGTCGTGCGAACGGGGGTGAACCGAACGGGGAGCGAGGTGGTGCCACGCAGGAACGCGGAGGGCCGCCGCACGAGATCGTCGACGGGGACGGCGAGTTGGAGATCGGGCAACCGGTCGAGCAGGACCTCTATGCCGGTACGAGCGATGATCTCGGCGATCTCCTGGGCGGGGAACGGACACCGGTACTCACCGTGGCTGAAGGCGAGATGGGCGCCGTTGCCGCCCTGTCCGGATGCTCCGCTGCCGGAGATGGTCTGCCGGATCAGCGGGTCGGTGTTGGCGGCGCCGAGGCCGAGCAGCAGCATGTCCCCGGCCCTGATCCGCTGCCCGCCGAGCTGGGTGTCCCGCACGGCCCAGCGTCCGGCGAGGATCTGGGTGGGCGTGTCCTCCCAGAGCACCTCGTTCATGGCGTCGCCGATGCTGCGCCGGCCCCGGGCCATGGACTCGGCGAACGCGTCCTCGGTGAGCATCAGCCGCAGGGAGTTGCTGATCCAGTCGGCGGTGGTGAGGTGCCCGGCGGCCGTGATGGCCATCAGGTCGAGCATGTACTCCTCGTCGGTGAACGCCTCGGGGAAAGCGAGCATGCGCGAGGTCACGTCGTCTCCCGGAAGGGCCCGTTTCGCGGCCACCAGCCGGCCCATGTGTTCGCCGAACCGCTGATGGGCGGTCTGCGCGTCCGGGCCGCCGTCCGCGAGGTCCTTCAGCACCTGGGCGATGTCGGCACCCTCGTCGTCGGGGAACCCGACCAGACGGGCGAGGACGAGGACGGGCAGGGGCTCACAGAAGTCGGCGACGAGATCGGCCGTGCCGCGGCTGCACACGGCGTCGATGAGCCCGTCCGCCAACTGTTCGCAGTGGTTGCGGATTTCGAAGGGGTCGGTGCCTTCGAGGGCCGGCCCGACCATGCGCGCGTGCCGCCGGTGCTCCTCCCCCGCGCTGAAGTAGATGGACGGCAGGGGCCGCCCCACCATCGGCAGCAGGGGCCAGTCGTCGGGGATGTGGGGCCACTGGTTCCAGAGCCCGACATCGCGCGGGAACAGCTCCGCGTCGCTGGTGACTTGATGCAGTTCCCGGTACCCGATGACCAGCCAGGCGGGGAAGCCGCCCGGCAGCTCCACGGGGACGACGGGCCCGTGATCACGCCGCATGGCGCGGTAGACGGCTTGCGGTTCCGTCTGGAACCCGGGCCCGCCGAGTGGCACGGCACCGGCGTGCGCCGGGCAACCGGGAGGCGGAGAGGGAGAGGGTGGCGCGGGCTCTGCGGAAGAAGGGCGCGTCATGGGTCCTGACTCCTGTGGCGACAGCTGCACGCGTCAAGATCAGGCGATCAACGCACGTTCACTATAAGGAGTTTGTGTGCCGTCGGAACGGTCAGCGACGATCAATCCCACACCCTGAACGGAACAGCGGGACGACATCTCAGCACAATTGCCGAGCATCGCGATGTACCGAACGAGCTCACGGTGCGGACGCGACGGGACGGGCTACGCCAGGGAGCCACGGCCCCCGGCACGGTCGTCCCGAACCGCGGTCTCGCACAGCTCCCCGGCCTCCAACCCGACGTTGACGAGCCCGGCAGCGCCGCCGTTGACTCCGCCGCCGTGCACCAGCTTCAGCGCATGCCAACGCTCCAGCCAGTACACCCGCCCGAGGTGACTCGCAAGGGTCTCCCGCAGCGCGCCGGGGGCATGCGTCCACACCGCGGGGAGGTTGTCGGCATGGTCGAAGGCGGCCCGCAGTTCGACCCACCCGTCATCACGGACATCCCCCGAGGTGACCAGGATCTCGACGGCCCGCCCCGGCTCCTGGCGGCACTTCTTCGCGTGGATCCAGTGCACGCGGTGACCCGCGGCATAGCGGGAGCAGCCGTCACTCCGCACGGAGTCGTTCTGGGCGAGATGACGCAGCATGGTGAGGTTCGCCTTCCGAGGTGAGGACCCCGGATCTCCTGCACCGCGGTCCGCTGTTCCCCGTGCCCTTCGCACGGGGCAGGTCGTCACCCGGAGCACCCGCAGCGGAGCGGGGTGCCGTCCAGCAAGCCGGGGCTGCGCACTGGAACTCATGACCCGTACACGACTCTAACGCACACGAACGGCACGAACCGACGGGTGGTCAGGAGTGCGCGGCCCCGGCCCCGGGCACCACCCGCCCCGGACCGCCCGCCGGGACGAGGCCCCTGACCCGGGGCCCTCAGCCGGTGACGAGACCCGGGTCGCTCGAACCGGCCCGGCCGGTCTCGACGTGTCCGGCGAAGCGCCGCAGGAACGTGGCGTCCACGTCGGAGACGACGGTGACGTCGTACCAGCTCTTGCTCCCCCGCAGGTCGAGCACGTGTTTCACGGTCGCGCCGGCGCTGACCGCGAAGGCCCGCACCCCTCCCCCGTACCCGGCCGCGCTGCGCACGGTCAGACGCACGGTCGAGGACCCACCGTTGACGAAGGTGAGCTCCAGTCCACCACCCGCCGCGACATGACGCGCCGTCACCTCCGGCCCCGCCACCTTGCCGCCGGCCCGGAAGGTGCGCAGGAAGCCGTTGGGACCATGGACGGTGAGGTCGGTCACTCCCTTGGAATAGGCGGTGTTCCAGCTGTCCGCGAGGGACTTGCCGGCCTCGGTGGTGTAGGTCCAGGGCCCGTCCGTGCGGTTCGCGGAGCTCACCAGGAACTGCGCCCCTGCGGCGGCGCCGCCACTGAGGGTGAGGCGGTACGTGCCGGTGGCCGTATCGGCGGCCCCGTCGACGAAGGGTGCGTAGCGCAGCGGCCGGGTGGGCCGTGCCCCCTTCTCCTGCTTGGGCACGCTGCCGGTGGCGGGCGGTGCGGGGACGTAGTCGGGGTGCCGGAGGCGGTCCGGAGGCTCGTAGGCGTCGGTCGACGGCAACGAGAGGTCCGAGGCGTCCGTACGACTGAAGTCGAAGGCGGAGGTGAGATCACCGCAGACGGCGCGCCGCCAGGGCGAGATGTTGGGCTCGTGCACGCCGAAGCGCTGTTCCATGAAGCGGATGACGGAGGTGTGGTCGAAGACCTCGGAGCACGCGAACCCACCGGTGCTCCACGGTGAGACGACCAGCATGGGCACGCGCTGGCCGAGCCCGTACGGTCCGGCGGTGTACCGGATGTCGCCGGGGAAGTAGTCGGCGGAGGTGTCGACGGTGGACAGCCCCTGCGCGGGCCCCGACGGGACGAAGGGCGGCACGACATGGTCGAAGAAGCCGTCGTTCTCGTCGTAGGTGATGAAGAGGGCGGTCCGGCCCCAGACCTCGGGATCGGCCGTCAGCGCGTCCAGGACCTGCGAGATGTACCAGGCGCCGTAGTTGGCGGGCCAGTTGGGGTGTTCGCTGTACGCCTCCGGGGAGACGATCCACGAGACCTTCGGCAGCGTCCCGGCCCGGACATCGGCCTTCAGGTCGTCGAGGAGCCCTCCGCCGTTCTTGATGTCGGTCCCGGTGCGGGCCTTGTCGTGGAGCGGGTCGCCGGGCACGGCGTTACGGTAACTATCGAAGTAGAGGAGCGAGTTGTCCCCGTACGTACCCCGGTAGGCGTCGCTGATCCACCCCCAGGACCCGGCGGCGTCGAGCCCGTCGCCGATGTCCTGGTAGACCTTCCAGGAAACCCCCGCCTGCTCCAGGCGCTCGGGGTAGGTGGTCCAGCCGTATCCCGCCTCGTCGTTGCCGAGGACGGGGCCGCCACCGGAACCGTCGTTCCCCGTGTACCCGCTCCAGAGGTAGTAGCGGTTCGGGTCGGTGTTCCCGATGAACGAGCAGTGGTACGCGTCGCAGACGGTGAACGCGTCGGCGAGGGCGTAGTGGAACGGAATGTCCTCGCGGGTGAGGTGGGCCATCGTCGTCGCGGTCTTGGCCGGAACCCACTGGTCGTACGCACCCTTGTTGAACGCCCGGTGTCCGCCGGCCCAGTCGTGGTTGAGGTCCTGGAGGAACTGCATCCCGAGCTTGTCGGCCGGCGGCCGGAACGGCAGCACCTCCTTGCCGAGGGAGTCCTTCTGATGCCAGACCGGCTTGCCACTGGGCAGCGTGACGGGGCGCGGGTCACCGAAGCCGCGCACGCCGTTCATGGTGCCGAAGTAGTGGTCGAAGGAACGGTTCTCCTGCATCAGGACGACGATGTGCTCGACGTCCCGCAGGCTGCCCGTTCGCCCCCGTGCGGGGAGGGACGCGGCGCGGGCGATGCTGCTCGACAAGGCGGTGTAGGCAGCCGTGCCTCCGGCGAGTTGCAGGAGGCGGCGACGGTTGAGTTCTGCCATGGGGGGCCTCTGCGGGGTGAGGGGATGTGGGGGCGAAAGCGACTGGAGTGTTCCAGAGTCGACGGGCCCGCGGAAGACCCGTGCGGTGTGCACGCGGTGGCGATCGGCCGAACAGCCGGCGACGGAACAGACCACGGCACTGCCCGCGTGCGACGGCGTACGCGGGATAGTCCGGGTACCCGCCCCGGCCGACCCTTACGGCTTCACCCCCACACCACCGAACGCATCCACATCGGCTGCCACCGTCGCGCTGTCGGCATCGGGACGCCATGCGCTGAGCCGGACGAACCCGGGCTCGATCATGCGCAGCCCGTCGAAGAGCGTCTCGATCTGCTGGGGCTCACGGACGTAGTACGGCACGGCACCACTCTCGATGTACGCCTTCTCCGCTGCGATCATGCCCTCGCTGGTCCGCGTGCCGTCGTACACGACGAGGAGGCTCCCCGACGGAAGCCCGGCCATGATCGCGTGCACCACGTCACGCGCGCGGTCGAAGTCGCCGGCGTGGCCGAGTATGCCGAGCAGCATGAGCGCGACGGGCCGCTCGAAGTCGAGGGTCTTCGCCGCCCCGGTCAGGATGGCTTCCGGCTCGTACAGGTCGGCGTCGATGTAGTCCGTGGCGCCTTCCGGCGAGCTGGTGAGCAGGGCCCGCGCGTGAGTGAGCACCAGGGGGTCGTTGTCGACGTACACGATGCGCGCGTCGGGGGCGATCGCCTGCGCGACCTGATGGGTGTTGTCAGCGGTGGGCAGGCCGGTCCCGATGTCGAGGAACTGCCGGATGCCGTGTTCCCGGACCAGATGACTCACCGACCTGCGCAGGAACTGCCGACCCGCCACTGCCACATCGACGAGTCCGGGGAAGAACGCCTTGATCTGATCGCCGACCTCGCGGTCGACCTCGTAGTTGTCCTTGCCCCCGACGAAGTAGTTCCAGAAGCGGGCCGAGTGGGGGCGCCTCGTGTCGATCCGCGCCGATATGCCAGCCGGGGCAGGCACTTGGTTCTCGCTCACAAGAGCCTCCTGGCACAAACGATGTTGAGGGACGCTCTCAATCTAGCCGGATGCCGTGCCGGTCTCCCGGCGCATCAGCCCACGGCGGCTCGGACAGAACGTCTTCGGCCGTCTCACTCACCGCACCAACTCACCCGGGTTGGGGGACTTGCCCTGCTTCACTGCGAAGTTCGCGTCCTGTGGGGAATCATGCGGATCATGGCCCAACTCGAAGCGCGCGAAGTGCCGCTGCACAAAGTCTTCTGCAGTGACTACGACTTTCGGATCCCTGACTACCAGCGCCCTTACGCATGGCAGCCCGAACAGGCCCAGCAGCTCCTGGCCGACCTGGAGGAAGCCCTCCTGCGGGGCGACGGGGAGCCCTACTTCCTCGGCTCTCTGGTTCTCGTCAAGGACAGCGGATCCGCCGAGGCCGACGTCATCGACGGTCAGCAACGTCTGACGACGTTGACCATCCTGCTGGCCGTGCTGCGCGATCTGGCGCAGCAGCCCGACGTGGTGACCAATCTGGTGGCGATGATCTCCGAGCCCGGGAACACGGTCCTGGGCCTGAAGGCCAAGCCCCGCCTCACTCTGCGCCCCCGGGACGCCGACTTCTTCCAGCAGCACATTCAGACCGCCGGTTCCATCAGCACACTCCTGGTGCTGAACCCGCACAATCTCAGGACGGACGCGCAGAGGGCTGTCCAGGCCAACGCGCTGGCACTGCACACGGCCTTGGCCTCCTGGAGCGACGAGCAGCGACTCTCCCTGTGCAAGCTGATGGGGGTCCAGACCTTCCTGGTCGCGGTCAGCACCCCTGACCTGGACAGCGCCCACCGGATCTTCAGCGTCATGAACTCCCGGGGCCTCGATCTGTCGCCTGCCGACATCTTCAAGGCGCAGATCATCGGGGAGATCGACGAGGAGGTCTCGGAGACGTACGCCAGGCGGTGGGAAGATTCCGAGGAGAGCCTTGGCCGCGAGGACTTCTCCGACCTCTTCTCCCACATCCGCATGATCTTCTCGGGCGAGCGGGCACGACAGGAACTGCTCAAGGAGTTCCAGAGCCAGGTTCTCGTCCACTACAAGGGCGGTCGCGCCAAGGAGTTCGTGGACCAGGTACTCGTGCCCTATGCCGAGGCGTCGGCGGTGATCCGTGACAAGGCGTACGCGGCCGGAGACGGGTCGGATCAGGTCAATCTGTGGTTCCGCAGACTCCTGCTGCTGGACAACAACGACTGGTGGCCGGCCGCGCTGTGGGCGCTCAGGTCCCACGGAGACGATCCGGTGTGGCTGGGTTCCTTCCTCCGGTCACTGGAACGACTCGCGGCAAGCATGTTCGTCCGACGTGTCTACACCACTCCCCGTGTCTTCCGCTTCGCCGAGTTGCTTACCGAGCTGAAGGAGCTGAGCCCGGACAGGAGCCTGGAAGCCCCGGCCTTCCAACTGACCGAGACCGAGCGGGCCGAGACACTGCGCCGGCTCGACGGCGAGGTCTACCACGAGTTGAGGACGCGGCGATACATCCTGTTGCGGCTCGACGAGTTGGTGTCCGAGGACGACATCGTGGCGACCTACGACGCTCCGCGCATCACGGTCGAGCATGTGCTCCCCCAGAATCCCGATCCGCAGTCGCAATGGCGTGCGGACTTCACCACGAGCGAACGCGCTCTGTGGACGCACCGCCTGGCCAACCTGGTGCTGCTCAGCCGTGCCAAGAACTCCCAGGTTCAGAACCTCGACTTCACCGACAAGAAGGAGCGGTACCTCAAGCGGGGCGTCGTCACGTTCCCCCTGACCACACAGGTACTGGGTCAGGAAACCTGGACGCCCGAGCAGCTGGAGAAGCGCCAGGTGGATCTCATCGGCCTCCTGGCCGAGGAGTGGCAGCTGTAGAACCCCAGGAACGAAGTTCCGATTCGCCGACCTGATCGGAGGCCGGTCGCCGTTCGGACGGCCCGTCGCTCACGGCTCGGCGTACGGGCCTCTGACCAGTCGCGGCGACGGGCAGTCACAGGTGGCCGCGCCTGGATTCGTCCGCTTCGGGTGCCGTGATCCGGCGGTAGAGGGTGAGGAAGAGCTCCAGCTCTTCGCTCTCCTCGGCGCTCGCACGCCCCGAAGCGAGGCGGCTCCGGGCCTCCTGACTCAGGCGGCTCAGGTGACCCACGTGGTCCAGGTGGTGCCAGAGCAGACGGAACGTCTGCTGGTGGTCGTAGAGGCTCGTCTCGTACGACCGGTTCGTGAGGTGACGGGCCTGAGCCATGAGGGCTCGGAAGGTCTCCCTGTCACCGGACGAGAGCAGGCCCTTCAGGTGGCGGTGATACACCGCCAGTTCGGGCTCTTCAGCCGCGTCCATGCGGATTCCCCCCGATGTATTCGTCATCGTTCCCCTGGCCGTACGGCCGGCGCTCGGGGTCACCCGGCCTTCTTCCACTCCGCGCAGCGCTTCGTCTGGAAGTACTCCCCCTTGTTGAGCGTCACCCGGCCCGGCCCCTCCAGGTTGTTGTTGGCGATGATCGCGTCGAACTCACCGCTGGCGTCCTTCAGCCGGGCCCAGTAGCAGCCGAACGAGCCGTCGCCACCCGCGGTCTTGTACGTCCCCGCCGCGATGTCCTCCCCGACCAGGTACTCCCCGTCCCCGCTGAACGTGCTCGGGGGGCCGGGCTTCTCCGTGTTCTTCGGCTTGGCCGTCACGGTCTTGGTCACGGTCGGGGCGGGAGCGGCCTTCGCCGTCTCCGTCGCGGTGGCAGTCGCGGTCACCGTCGGCCCCGGCTTCGCGGAGGCGCCGGCCTTGCCGTCGGCGTCGGCCTCGCCGCTGGAGCCGATGCCCGTGCCGATGAGCAGGGCGACGAAAGCGACGGCACCGTGTGTGATCCACGCCTTGGCGCGCGAGGGCTTCCGCGGCGACGGAACGGGCGGGACCGGAGCGGTGTAGTGGGGGGTGTTGTACGGTCCGGGGCCCTGGTACTGGGGAGAGTTCATGGCGTGCTCCAAGTGAGTGGTGTCGAGTGGTGTACGAGCTGAGTGGGTTCGGTTGGCCGTGCCGGTCCGGGTGAGCGGACCGCTGTCACTCCCCGCGGATCCGGCGTCCCGTTTCCGTCGCGGGGTAGAGGATCGCGTCGGCGACGCGGCCGCCGGAGTCCCTCACGCCGCCGGCGAAGTTGAGACGTCCCGTGGCGGTCGCCTTGGCGGCGACGCCGTGCCAGTAGCGGGGCTCGCGGTCCCACCGGATGTCGGCGAGGAGCCGGTGCAGGTCCTCGACGCCGAGCGCGTTCATCGGGTCGGCCCACGGGGTGGTGTGGTGCACGGCGATGCCGAGTCCCGCGAGCACCGCCGGGGCGGTGATGGCACTGCGCGAGGCGAAGTGCGGGAAGTGGTCGGAGATGAGCCGGGCCAGCGACGGGACGACGCTCCCCTCGACCTGCGCGGCATCCGTCCCGGCGGGAAGCTCGTCCTCGTGGACGGTCTCCGCCGAGCGTGAAAGTCCCGTGCGCCCGTAGATCGCGGTGATGACGAGGGCGCGCAGCGCGGAGAGCGTGATGACCTCCGGGTCCGTCTTGCCGACCTGCCGCTTGCTGGCGTTGACGAGCTTCGTGAACGGGACGACCTTGTCGTCGACCTCGACCTTGACGGATTCGGCGAGGCGGTGCGCGAGCCGGGTCGCGAAGTCCCGCTGGTCCATGGACATGGCCAGGTTCTTGGCGACGATGACGCCCTGCACGTTGCGGTCGTAGAAGATCTGCCGTGCGTCGGCGACCGACAGATCCACGTACAGCTCGAAGGGGACGCGGACGGTGGCGAGTTCGGCGTACGTGAGCCCGTAGTGCCCGGGGTCGTCGTAGAGCTCGTGCCACGCTGTCGTCTGCGTCTCGCCGTCGATGGCGACGACGCAGGTGCCGGGCGTGATGGTCAGGGTCCGCAGGCCCGTTCCGGGCAGCAGTTCGTCGCTGAGGGCGGCGAGCGGTCCGGCGTGCCAGAAGGTGATCGGCGGTGTGGACCAGCCGGCGCCCAGTTCGCCCTTCACGCCGTCGGCGATGTACTCGGCGTACGAGCCGACGTTCTTCCCCTTCTGCGTGGACTTCAGCGCGCGCTGCACGAGGGAGCGCAGTTCGGCGTGGCGCCGTACGGCACCGGACGCGGCCTTGAGCGTCTTCGTGTCCTCCTCGCGGCGGGGCGAGGGGACGAGCTGGACGAGCGTCGCCACGGACATGGTCCCGATCACGGCGTCGGTCCGGAACGGCATGACGGTGAGCTGGATTCCTTCGACGACCGTGGTCGGCAGGGTGATCTGCATGGGGTGTCTCCCTCGGGATCAGAGGAGCGGTGCGTGGCGCGGCACCGCGGCGCAGGCAGGGGCAGCAGGCACGTCGACGGTTCACACCGCGAGGAGCACGCCGCCAACCGGAAGCTCCATCAGATAAACACTGCAGTGAAAGCACTGTCAAACCCCTTTCAAGATTTGACGAGCGCTGTAGTCTGTTTACTGTTCACTCCCGAGAGGCCAGGAACCCCCATGCCCCAGCCACCCGCTCAGGTGACCGCCGCCGAGATCTCCCGGATCGCCGGTGTCACGCGTGCCACCGTCAGCAACTGGCGCCGTCGGCACGACGACTTCCCGGCCCCGTCGGGCGGCACCGATAGCAGTCCGCTCTATGACCTGGAAGCGGTACGGGGATGGCTGGAGGCGCGCGGCCAGTCGTCCGCCGCCACGCCCTCGGAAGAGCTGCGCACCGTCCTGCGGCTCCACGGATCCGGGGCCGGCGTGGCAGCCCGCCTGTTCCCTCTCGTTCTGGCGGCGTCGCGCCGAAGCGCGGACGATCTCGCCGCACTCGACGGCCTGCCCGACTCCGAGGTCATCGCCCAGGCCGACAAGGCCGCGGCGGAGCTCGCCGGAGCGGTCCCGGAGGCCGAGGCCGCCGCTTTCGGGCCGGACGACGTGGCCGCACTCCGGGCCCTGTCGAGGTGCGTCCGCGGCGAGGGTGCGCAGAGCGCCCTCGATGTCCTCGCCGAACGCGAACTCGACGACACCGCCTCCAGCGGCACGTACCGCACGCCGACCGAACTCGCGGACCTCATGGCCCGGCTGCTGCCGGATCGCACGACGCGCGTGCTCGATCCGGCGTGCGGCAGCGGCAGCCTGCTCGCGGCGGCGGCCCGCCGGGGCGCCACGGAGTTGTACGGCCAGGACTCCCTGCCCGTACAGGCCCAGCGCAGCGCGGTACGCCTGCTGCTCGCGGCACCCGACGCACAGGTCACCGTCCGCGCGGGCGACACCCTGCGCGCCGACGCCTTCCCGGAGCTGCGGGTGGGCGGCGTGCTCTGCAACCCGCCGTACGGCGACCGCGACTGGGGCCACGAGGAGCTCGCGTACGACCAGCGGTGGGCCTACGGCGTGCCGCCGCGGATCGAGTCGGAGCTGGCCTGGACGCAGCACGCCCTCGCGCATCTGGAACCCGGCGGCTATGCCGCGATGCTGCTCCCGCCGGCCACGTCCACCCGTGCCTCGGGCCGCCGCATCCGTGCGGAGCTCGTACGCAGCGGAGCACTGCGCGCCGTTGTCGGCCTGCCCGTCGGCGCTTCGGCGCCGCTGCACATCGGCCTGCACCTGTGGGTGCTCCAGCGCCCGGAGCCGGGGGCCACGGGCGGTGCGTCGGTGCTGTTCGTGGACGTGAGCGGCGACCAGCGCGACGGTGCTGCGGGGTCGCCGCAGGACACGCGCTCCCGGCCCCGGACCCGTCGAGGCGGGGTGGACTGGGACGCGCTGTCGGCCGAGGTCCTGCGCCACTGGTCCGCGTACAGGCAGGCCCCGGGCTCCTTCACCGACACCCCTGGCACGGCACGCGCCGTCCCGACGATCGACCTGGTCGACGACCTGGTCGACCTCACGCCTGCCCGGCAGGTGCGCACCGCCCCCGCCGACCTCGACCCGGCGGAGGTAGCGGGGCGCGCGGAGGAACAGCGAGCGCTGCTCGTCGCCTCCCTCCCCCAGTTGGAGAGCGCGGCGGGCGTCGGCCCGTGGGAGGCGGTCGCCGAGTCCTCGCGGGCCTGGCGCACGGCGACGGTCTCCGACCTCGCCCGAGGGGGCGCGCTCTCCTTGCTACGGGCGGCGGTCCCCGGCACCCGCGGTGAGACCGGAGCCGGGGGCAGCGGGGAACGCCCGGTGCTCACCGCCTCCGACATCAGCAGCGGCACCGGCCCCTCGGGCACACCGGAGGACCTGCGTACCGATGCGGCGCACACGGTCGCCGCAGGCGATGTGCTGGTACGCGGCGTAGCCGGCGGCAACGGCTTCATGGCCCGCGTCGCGGACGAGGCGGACGCCGAGGCCCTCCTCGGTCACCACATCCACCTGCTCCGCCCGGACCCGGCCCGGCTCGACCCCTGGTTCCTCGCGGGGTTCCTGGGGGCCGAGGCCAACATCGCCGGGGCCTCCACGGGCAGCACCATCCTGCACGTCTCCCCGGGCCGACTACGGGTACCGCTGCTCCCGCTGGAGGAACAACGCCGCTACGGGGCCGCGTTCCGCCACACCCACGAACTCCGCACCGCCGCCCGCCGGACGGCCGAGCTCGCCGAGGCCACGGCCCACGCGCTGCTCACCGGCCTGACGGCGGGGGCACTGCGCCCGCCGCCCGAGGGCCCGTTGGCCTGAACGGCCACGCCGCCTTCACACATCCACCACACTGAAGCGCAACCGTCCCGGCCGGTCCGGGTCCATCGAAGGGAACGCGTTGAACAGCAGTAAGCACACGGAACTGGCGAACCACGCCTGGTCCGTCGCCGACCTCCTGCGCGGCGATTACAAGCAGTCCGACTACGGCAAGGTCATCCTGCCGTTCACCGTGCTGCGCCGCCTGGAATGCGTCCTGGAGCCGACGCGCGAGAAGGTCGCGGAAGCGGTCGTCCGGTGCAAGGAGCAGGATCTCGACCCGGACTACTTCCTGCCACGTGCCGCTGGCCACTCGTTCTACAACACGAGCAGCCTGACACTGAAGTCGATCGCCGGTGACCCGGACAACGCGGCGACGAACCTCCAGATCTACATCGGCGCCTTCTCGCCGAACGCCCGCGAGGTGCTGGAGAAGTACGAGTTCGCCCAGCAGATCCGCAAGCTGGACAGCGCGAACCTGCTCTATCAGGTCATCGGCAAGTTCACGGACCTGGACCTGCGCCCCGAGGCCGTGTCCAACCACAACATGGGCTACATCTTCGAGGAGTTGATCCGCCGCTTCTCCGAGCAGTCCAACGAGACCGCGGGTGAGCACTTCACCCCGCGCGAAGTCATCAAGCTGATGGTCAGCCTGCTCATCGCCCCGGACGGCGACGCGCTCAGCATGCCCGGTGTCGTGCGTACGGTCATGGACCCGGCCTGTGGCACGGGCGGCATGCTCAGCGCGGCCGAGGACCACATCAAGGCGTACAACAAGGACGCCACGGTGGAGGTGAGCGGCCAGGAACTCAACCCGGAGTCCTGGGCGATCTGCCGGTCCGACCTGATGATCAAGGGCCAGGACCCGGAGAACATCGCGTTCGGCAACTCCTTCTCGGACGACGGCCACAAGCGCGAGAAGTTCGACTACCTGCTGGCCAACCCGCCGTTCGGCGTGGAGTGGAAGAAGGTCAAGGAGGAGGTCGAGTACGAGCACGCGAACCTCGGCGACTCCGGCCGCTTCGGCGCCGGCCTGCCTCGTATCAACGACGGCTCGCTGCTGTTCCTCCAGCACATGATCTCCAAGATGAAGCCGGTGGACGTGAACGGCGGGGGCGGCTCGCGCATCGCCATCGTCTTCAATGGTTCGCCCCTGTTCACGGGCGCGGCCGGCTCGGGCGAGTCGGAGATCCGCCGCTGGATCCTGGAGAACGACTGGCTGGAGGCCATCGTCGCGCTGCCGGACCAGCTCTTCTACAACACGGGTATCTCCACGTACTTCTGGATCCTGACGAACCGGAAGGATGCCCAGCACAAGGGCAAGGTCGTGTTGCTGGATGCTCGCGACCAGTGGGTGAAGATGCGGAAGTCGCTCGGCGACAAGCGCAAGGAACTGGGCGACGGCACGGGCAACAAGCCGAACCACATCGGCGACATCACCCGCCTGTATGGGGAAGCGGTGGCAGCGGCGGCGGACGCGGAGCACCCTCTGCACGCCAAGGTGAAGGTCTTCGACAACACGGCTTTCGGCTACCAGCGGATCACGGTGGAGCGCCCGTTGAAGCTGCGGTTCGAGCTGACGGAGGAGACCCTGGCCGCGCTGCTCGCGTCAAAGCCGGTGCAGAAGTGGGCGGAGGAGCGCTTCCTGCCGCGTGAGCCGGAGCTCGCTGCCAAGGCGAAGGTCCGGCGGAAGCTCACGGAGGATGAGGAGGCCCAGTTTCAGAAGCTGGCCGATGCTGAGGTGTCGGTCCTCGGGGATGCGTTGAGGCCGCTGCTGGGCTCGGAGTGGGCGACCAAGTCCGAGGCTCAGGTGGCGGTGCGGAGCGCGATGGCGGAGGCAGGCGTGCCGGGGCCGACGGGGGCGCCGTTCGCCAAGGCGTTTCGGGATGCGGTGGGGGTGCGGGATCCGGAGGGGGAGGTTCAGCTCGTCAAGGGCGGTGCTTCGGAGCCGGACGCGGAGCTGCGGGACTACGAGAACGTGCCGCTGAGCGAGGACGTGGGGGAGTACCTGCAGCGGGAGGTGCACCCGCATGTGCCGGATGCGTGGATCGACCACGCGAAGACGAAGGTGGGGTACGAGATCCCGTTCACGCGGCACTTCTACGTGTACGAGCCGCCGCGGCCGTTGGCGGAGATCGATGCGGAGCTGAAGGCGCTTGAGGCGGAGATTCAGGCGCTGCTGGGTGAGGTAACCAAGTGACGGCGCAAATCGAGGCAGGTCCATTGGAACGCGTTAAGCGAATTCTGCATGTGATCGACGAGCGAGCCGGATCGCGCAAGCTTCCCCTACTGTCTGTATCGATCCACCTCGGAGTAATCCGGCGAGACTCCATCACGAACGACCTTCCCCGGGCCGAGGACCTGAGCAACTACAAGGTATGCCGACCAGGCGATATCGTCCTCAACCGGATGCGAGCATTTCAAGGAGCCATCGGGATCAGCCCCGAACAGGGACTAGTTAGTCCGGACTACCTCGTCCTTAGGCCCACTCCAGCCGCTGACGCCCGATACCTCCATCACCTTTTTCGTTCCTCCTGGTTCGTGGGCGAGATGGCTGCGCGACTGCGTGGCATCGGATCATCCGACCAGGGAAATGTGCGAACCCCGCGAATCAACGCCGAGGATCTGGGCGATATCTCAGTTCGCGTGATGCCTCTGCATGAGCAGCGCCGCATCGCCGACTTCCTGGACGCCGAGACCGCCCACATCGACCATCTCCTTCAACTCCGCTCGCGGCAGATTGATCTTCATGAAGAAGCGGCGTTCCGTCGAGTATACGACGCAGTTCGTGGAGCAGACGTCGAGGGTGAGCGAAAAGACAGCGCTTTGGGTTGGCTCGGTTCTGTCCCAGCGCCCTGGAGAGTCGGCGCCGTCTCCCACTACTACGAGGTCGAGTTGGGCAAGATGCTCAATCAGGAGCGAGCGCAGGGAAGCCGCCTGCGACCCTATCTTCGAGTAGCGAACGTTCAGTGGGACCGGGTCGACATCAGCGATCTGGCCACAATGGATTTTCCGCAAGAGGAACGATCTCGATATCTCCTGAAGGCGGGCGACCTCCTTGTAAACGAGGGAGGGAGTTGGCCCGGCCGAGCAGCCATCTGGAACGGGGAGATTGACGAAGTCTACTACCAGAAAGCACTACATCGAATTCGTTCGCGCGGAACTGAGCTTCCACGCTGGCTGTACTACTGCCTCGTCGTGGCCGAGCAGATGAGAGTGTTCCAAGTGCAGGGCAACACAAGCACAATGACCCATCTTACGCGAGAACAATTGAGGCCCCAACGCTTCCCCTTCCCACACATCGATACCCAACGTCGAATTGTAGAGCGGCTTGATCGCGCAAAGGCGCGGGACTCCACCATTCGCCGGTTGCTAAGCCAGGAGCGCTCTCTCCTCGCCGAACGCCGCCAAGCCCTCATCACCGCCGCCGTAACCGGCCAGTTCGACGTCTCCACCGCCAGCGGCCGCAACGTAACGGACGGAGTCCCGGCATCGTGAGCCCCATACACAGCGAGTCCGCCTTCGGCGACGCCATCGTGGCGTCCATGTCCGAGCGCGGCTGGCGCGAAGCGCGTCCCGAGGACTACCAGGCCGACCTCGGCCTGGACACCAACGAGCTGTTCACGTTCATCGGCGAGAGCCAGATCCGCGAGTGGGACGAACTCGTCGCCGTCTACGGCAATGACGTCAACGCCGCCCAGCGCGGCTTCGCCGAGCGCCTGGACAAGGCCATCAGCGAGGACGGTCTCCTCAAGGTCCTCCGCAACGGCGTCAAGGACCGGGGCGTCCGCCTCCGCGTGGCCTACTTCAAGCCGAATCTCGTCGCTGACGACTCCGTCCTCAACGGCTACCGCGCCAACCGCCTCACCGTCGTCCGCGAACTCGCCTACGCCACCAAGCAGGCCGACTGGAACAACCGGCTTGACCTGACCCTGTTCCTGAACGGCATCCCCGTGGCCACCGCCGAGTTGAAGAACCCGCTCACCCGGCAAGGCGTCGAGCACGCCAAGGAGCAGTACCGCACCGACCGCGACCCCACCGAGCTGATCTTCACCCGCCGCGTCATCGCCAACTTCGCCGTGGACCCGGATCTCGTCTTCGTCGCCACCCAGCTCCGGGGCAAGAACACCCGCTTCCTCCCGTTCAACACCGGATCCAACGGCGCCGGCCTGCCCGGTGGCGCCGGAAACCCGGACCCGACCGCGTACGGCACCTACGCCACGTCCTACCTGTGGGAGCAGGTCTGGGCGCGGGACAACTGGCTGGACCTGCTTCAGCGTTACGTGCACCAGCAGAAGACGAAAACCCCCGGAGGCGGGACCACCAAGTCGACGATCTTCCCGCGCTTCCACCAGTGGGACGTCGTCAAGAAGCTGACCACCCACGCGTCGATCCACGGCGTGGGCCAGAACTACCTCGTGATGGCGTCCGCCGGTTCCGGCAAGTCGAACACCATCGGCTGGCTCGCCCACCGCCTGAGCGACCTCCACGCCGACACCGACCCGCGCACACTCGACCCCGACGCCCTGGCAACCAGCCGGATCAAGCCGGGCTCGCCCGTGTTCGACAAGGTCATCGTCATCACGGACCGCCGCAACCTCGACGCCCAGCTCCGTGAAACGGTCGGCAGCTTTTCGCAGACCGAGGGCCTGGTCGTGAAGGTCGACGAGAAGCACGGCTCGAAGAGCGAGCAGCTCGCCCGCGCGCTGTCCCGTGACACCGGCAAGATCGTGACCGTCACCCTGCACTCGTTCCCCGCGCTGCTGGACTACATCCAGCGCAATCCGACCGAGATCAGCGGTACCAGCTTCGCGATCATCGTGGACGAGGCCCACTCCTCCCAGTCCGGCGACGCCGCCACCGCCGTGCGGGCTGCTCTCCGCGACCTCGGCCTGGACTCCGACTCGGACGACCAGGGCGCGACGGCCGTCACGCTCGACGAGAAGCTGAAGAAGAAGGCGGCGGAGCGCTCGCAGGCCGCGAACCTCTCCTACTTCGCCTTCACCGCCACCCCGAAGGCCAAGACGCTCGAACTCTTCGGTACGGAAGACACCGTGGACGGTAAGGCGGCCTACCGCCCCTTCCACACGTACTCCATGCGTCAGGCCATCGAGGAAGGGTTCATCCTCGACCCGCTGCGGAACTACGTCACGTACAACACGTACTGGAAGCTGGTGAACGAGAACCCGGACGAGCGCGAGGTGGACCCCTCCAAGGCCAACACCTTGCTCGCCCGGTACGCGCTCACCCACGAGAGCACCGTCACCCAGCACGCCCAGGTGATCGTCGAGCACTTCCTGACGCACTCCCGAGGCCGGCTCGGCGGGCGCGCCAAGTCGATGGTGGTCACGGCCTCCCGGCAGTCCGCTGCGGAGATGGCGCGGGCGATCAAGAGCTACATCAAGGACCGGGAGTACGACACCAAGTACCCGGACCTCGGCGTGCTCGTAGCCTTCTCCGGCTCGCTCACGGTCGGTGACGACACGGACGAAACGACCGAGGCCAAGGAGAAC
Organism: Streptomyces sp. NPDC005775; assembly: GCF_042871565.1. Classification (NCBI taxonomy): domain Bacteria; kingdom Bacillati; phylum Actinomycetota; class Actinomycetes; order Kitasatosporales; family Streptomycetaceae; genus Streptomyces; species Streptomyces sp. NPDC005775. Next base: position 824,018 of record NZ_JBIAIU010000001.1, read on the forward strand.
GGAGGCATCCCGGAGAGCGCACTGCCGAAGGCTTTCGCGTACACCCGGGCCGACGACAAGGCGGTCAGCGCGGGCGGGCGGGGGCAGCAGGAATACAAGATCCTGGTCGTCGCGGAGAAGTACCAGACCGGCTTCGACCAGCCGCTCCTCACCACCATGTACGTCAACAAGACGCTGACCGGCATCTCCGCCGTCCAGACGCTCTCCCGCCTCAACCGCACGGCCGACCGCAAGACGCAGGCGGACCTTGCGGTCCTGGACTTCGTGAACGACGCGCAGGACATCCAAGACGCGTTCCGTCCGTACTTCGAGGAGGCCAACACCCTCCCCTCCGACCCGAACCTGCTCTACACCGCACAGAGCCGGGTCATGTCGGCCCCGATCATCTCCGAGTCGGAGATGGACGAGTTCGCCGCCGCGTACTTCGCGGCGAAGGAGAAGGCGGCCGGCTCGCAGGCGAAGTGGGAGAAGCTGCACGCCGAGCTGTACCGGCTTCTCTCCCCCGCCGTCGCCCGCTTCACTCCCCTCCTGGAGAGCGAGGAGGACGACGATGTCGAGACGGCCGAGGACTTCCGCGCGGACCTCAACGACTACGTACGGAAGTACGGCTTCCTCGCGCAGATCATCCCCTACCGCGACCCCGAACTGGAGCGGCTACACCTCTACGGCCGCTACCTCCTCAACCGTCTCCCCCGCCGTGCGGACGGTGGCGTCGACATAGGGGAGATCGACCTCAGCCACCTGCGCGTGGAGAAGACCGGCGAGCACGACGTGTCGCTCTCACCCGAGGGAACCGCCGAACTCCCCGGCTTCGGCGACGGCTCGGGCGGTGCGGCGGAGGCGGAGAAGTCGCTGCTGTCTGAGCTGATCGACGCGTTCAACGCCAAGTTCGGCACGGAGTTCACCGAGGACGACGTCCGCAAGCCGTTCAAGAAGACGACCGAGGACCCGAAGGTCCGGGCCGCGGCCGTCGTCAACGACGAGGCGAACTTCGGCAAGGTCTTCGACCGCGCCTTCGCCGACAACATGGCCGACCACATCGAGACGACCGCCGGCATAGGGCGCCAGTACTTCGGCCCCGACAAGGACTTCCGGTCCAGCCTGGACCGCAGTGCTCGCCGGGCGGCGTGGCGGATGATCCGCCGCGAGGAGAACGTGGACGAGTAGTCCCGCCTGTACGCGTAGGAGGGTCCCGCCGCGATGCCGTTCCGGCACTGCGGCGGGACCCTCCTGCGTGAGCGTGGCTCAGCGCGTGACGAGCCCGACGAATCCGGCCCAAGCGCCCGGCCCGACGGTCAGCACGGGACCGCCAGCCTGCTTCGAGTCGCGGATGTGCACGCGGGTGGTGGCAGCAGCGACCTCCACGCACTCACCGCCGCCCCCACTGCTGTAGCTGCTCTTGACCCAAGCAGTCTCCGGCACGGACTGCACGGTGTGCTGTGCGCTCATGCTTCTCCCATCAATTGCACAATCAGCGCCGAAGACTCGCTCGGCGTCAATGCTTGTGCTCGGAGAATGCCATATCGCGCTTCAAGCTCGCGAACCTTGCGAACATCGGTGTACAGCCGACTGTCGTCCTGTACTTCGGTGTACGCGATGCGATGCCCCTTGTCTGTGTCAAGCAGTGTGAACGGCCCTCCGAGGCCCGCGTGATCATCGCGGTCGATGGGCATGACCTGGACTTCCACGCTTCGAAGGTGCCCCGTCAACAAGATCTGTTCCAAGGTGTCACGCATGACCTTTCGCCCTCCGATCGGTCGGCGGAGCACCGCTTCCTCCACCACGAAGCTCATCAATGGAGCCGGGCTGCGATCGAAGATGTCCTGACGTACCAGTCGTGCCTCCAGGCGTTGCTCGATCACGTCGTCCTGAAGCAACGGACGTTGCATATGGAAGACGGCTCGCGCGTACTCCTCAGTCTGGAGCAACCCCGGCACGGCGCTCACTGCGAAGACGCTCAGGGCTGCCGCACGCGCCTCCAACCGCGCCATATCCCGGAAGAACGGCGGGTACTGCGCCCGCGCAAGCTCGTCCTTCAACGCCAGCAACAAGCCCCCGGCGTCCAGCACCGGGTCCGCCTTGTCGATGAACGCCGGCTGCGGAATCCGCCGCCCCTGCTCGAACGACGCGATGGACTGCACCGCGTAGCCCACCAGCTTGCCGAACTCGGTCCGGTCCAGGCCCGCTCGGAGCCGTAACAGCTTCAGCTGCCGTCCGAACGCCATCATCACCCCGGACCCGGGCTCGCCCTCCGGCCGTTCCCCGGTCTCCGCGCCCGTGCCCGGCTCCGCGTCGCCCCGTACCACCGTCATCGCCACCGCCTGTCCCACGCACCCACGTACGTACACGCATGCCGCCTCCGCGTACAAGCAGTCCGCGACGGCGCGTCACCCCTGGTCACGCTACGCCACTGAGGCCCACCGTGGAGTCATGACCAGCAATCCCTCACTCCCTGTACGCCCAGTTCCGACCGCCCAACGCCGCTTCCCGTGGCACCACTTCTCGATGCGCTTCAGCTCCACGCCCCGCGGCGCCCGCCTCGCCCGGCGCTTGGCCGGTGAGCGGTTCGACGCGTGGGGCATCCCGTACGGCAGCGACACGCACGACGCGCTGACGCTCATCGTGGCCGAGCTGAGCGCCAACGCGGTGTGCCACGGGCTCGTCCCCGGTCGCGATTTCCGGCTGTGCGTGTCCGCCGAGGGCACCGCTCTGCGCGTCGAGGTCACCGACACCCGCGGCGAACGCATCCCCGTCCTCACCGAACCGGCGGACGACCTGGATGGAGACGCCGACGGCGGCCGCGGGCTCGTCCTGGTGGCCGCGCTGGCGGATCGCTGGGGCTGGTACCCGTGCACGGACGGGCCCGGCAAGACGGTCTGGGCCGTTCTGGGAACGCGGCCGGCGCGCCGACTCGACAGCGCGCACCCGTTGCCCCCTGCGGTGCTCGCCCCCGGATCAGTCCTGCCGGGCGTCGGCGAGGGTGTGTAGCCCCGTCGTCGCCCGTGCGGCAAGCTTCCACGAGCGCGGCCGTGACCTCGACTGTACGGGCAGCCGGATCACGGCAACATGATCCGGCTGCAGGCACACCGACAGCACCCACCCGCGTACTGCGAGCTGTCCTACACCGCCGCGGACAGCGCGGGGAACACGACCACCGAGCCGTCCTTCTCGCGGGCGATCTCAATGGCCACATCCGTCGTACGGCTGTCGGCCGCGGCGCCGTCACCCAGCCTCCGGATCCGGTTGGCCGCGCGCATCAGGCGATCGACTTCAGCGTTGGTGAAGACGGGCCGCAGACCGCTCGGGCGTCCCAGCTCCAGCGTCGAAAGGCGTTCCAGGACACCGGTCATGCCCGACTCCAGTTCGTCGAGGCGGTGCTGGTCCTTCTTGAGGGCGCCGGCGAAGTTCTTGAACAGGTTGTCAGGGTCGCTCTGGGCGTGCTCCACGGCCTGGAGGACGACGACGCGCCGCTTCAGCGCGATGGCCAGGGCGGCGAGTTCGAGGTGGGCGCGGAATCTGCCGCCTTCCTCGTCGATGCCGGGGAAGGACTTGGTCAGTGTGCCGATGTCCACGGCCTTGCCCTCGGGCAGATTATCGAGGGCGCTCCGCCACCGGGCGAGGCGGCGGTCAGCGGCGCCCAGTGCCGTGTTGATGGCGTGCACCGCCGAGTCCAGCCCCAGCGAGAGGCCGAGCTTGCCCTGGTCGAGCAGAAGGGCGGTGGCCTTGTCGATGGCGTCGCGGCAGCCGTCGAGTTCGCTGTGCTCGTCGTCGAGCTTCTGCTCGTGCAGTTGCTCCAGCAGTTCCGTGATGTGCTCGATGGCCTGCTGGCGCTTCTGATCGACATGCGCGCTCACGCCCACCGCCACGGCCATGAGCACGAGCGGCGCGGCCACGGTGAGCGCCACGCTGCCGCCGACCGCGACACCGGCCGCCGCACCGGCCCCACCGGCCGCGCCCGCTGTTGCCGTACCGACCGGAACGAACGTCGTGCCGGCGACGATCCGGCCCGTGGTGGAGTTCACGAGGGGGCCGCGGAAGCCGCAGATGATCCCCTTGGCCATCATCGGACGGACGGCGCCCTGGCCGTACTGGGCAGCCACCTTCGCCGGGACCACCATGCGGAACAGGCACTCACCGGAAGCGGTCGCCCTGGCCGCCGCGGAGGAGCCGCGCGCCGACTGCGTGATGAGCTGCGACAGGTGCTGTGCCAGGGGACTGACGACGTCGAGCGACATGCCCTTGCTGCGGTCCAGCGTGCCGGGAAGCGGATGCGCCTCAAGTGTGGCAATCGGCTCGTCGGCCAGGCCGGCCAGTGCGCTGCGCAGTTCGGCCAGGCGCGCCGCCGTCATCGGCTCGTCCCCGACCACTTCGGGCACCCGTACGTCACCGGTCGCCAGCGTCCACACCGGAACGCTCGCCTTGCGGTAGTCAATCATCGTCTCCCCCAATTTTCCGACAACAGCGTACGGCCGACATCCGACAAGAACGGCATGAACCTTGCGGATTCAACCACGGGGAACCGTTCCCACCCACCTGACCGGAAAGAGGCGTCCCGGACACTCCTGCACCGCCGGCGCTGGACTGAAGATCTCCTCACCAGGGACACTTGCCCTTCACCCTGCCGAAAGCCGGTCCATCCAGCCGCGCGCACCGGCCAGCACACGCACACACGGGGGCAATGTGCCGCAGCAGCAGCCGATCGCAGGTCGGTACGAGCTCCTGGAGCCCCTCGACAACGGCGGGATGGGGGACGTGTGGCGCGGCTACGACGCCGTGCTCGACCGGCCCGTCGCCGTGAAGCTGATCCGGCAGCAGTCCGTCGGCGGCTCGCAGCAGCTCGCGGAGGAGTTCGCCAAGCGCTTCCGCCGCGAGGCCCGCATCACCGCGCGCATCCAGCACCCCGGTGTGCCGCAGGTGTACGACGCGGTGCTCGACGACACCTACGAGCGGCTGTTCCTGGTCATGGAGCTGGTGGACGGGGTGTCGCTGTCCGCGTACATCGCCCCGGACCGGCTGCTTCCGGTCAGCTGGGCGGTGGCGGTGGCGGCGCAGGTCGCCACCGTGCTCTCGTACGCGCACGAGGTGCCGGTCATCCACCGCGACCTCAAGCCCGGCAACATCCTGGTCGCCCGCGACGGGACGGTGAAGGTCCTCGACTTCGGGATCGCGGCGATTCTGCGCACCGATGTCACCAAGCTGACCGCGACCGGCACGCCCATCGGCACGTACCAGTACATGGCGCCCGAGCAGGTGCGCGGCGGGCGGACCACACCACAGACCGATCTGTACGCGCTCGGCTGCGTACTGCACGAACTGCTCAGCGGGCGGCTGCTGTTCACGGCGGACAGTGAGTACATGGTGATGCACCAGCACGTGAACGCCGCCCCCACTCCCCTGCGCGTACTGCGCCCCGAGGTGCCGCAGGAGCTGGAGGATCTCGTCCTGCACCTGCTTCTCAAGGCGCCCGAGGCGCGGCCCGCCGATGTGCAGGACGTGTACGAGCGGTTGCGGCCCTTCCTGCCGCCGCCCGGCCGGACGCCCGGACCCGGCGAGGCCGGACCGGCGGGGGCGCCGGACCCGACGGGGGTCTTCCGCAACCCGTACGCGCCCCGGGCCCGCGCGGGGGCGGGCCGCCCCGTGCCCGTGGCCGCCGATCCGGCTGCCGTACCCGCCGCGCCCGTCCCCGTACCGGCGCAGTTGCGTGCCGAGATCGAGGAGGCGTACGCGCACTCCGACGCGCTTCTGGAAGAGCAGCGGTTCGCCCAGGCCGCCGAGGTGCTCGGGGAGATCATCGAACCCGCCGCCCGCGCGCTCGGCTCGGAGAGCCGGAAGGTCCTGGAGCTGCGGACCGGACGGGCCGCGATCCAGCTGCTCGGCGGGGACTACCGGGCCGCTCTGCCCGAGTTCGACGCGCTGGCGGACGCCTACGCGCGCACCGACGGCCCCACCGGCGAGCGGGCCCGCGCCTGCCGCGCCCAGGCCGCACGCTGCCGTGCCGAACTCGGCCAGGTCACCGACGCGCTCGCCGCGCTGCGTGGCCTCCTCGACGTCGTACGCAATGTCGACAGCGATCTCAGCGAGGAGGCCGTCGAACTGCGCCGCGACATCGGCATGCTGCTGCTCGCCCAGGGACAGGCGATCGAGGCCCGCCGGATACTCCGGCCGTTGCACGACGACCTGTGTCTCGTCTTCGGACCCGCCGACGAGATGACCCAGGAGGTCGGCGAGGCAATGGCATTGCTGGGCCTCGGCCTCGGCCTCGACGATTCCGAGTAGTCGGAAAATCTCTAGTACGTCCCGGTGGGTGTGGAACGATCTTGCTGGTCAGTCGGTGCGGCGCGCCCAGGCGTGAGGGGGCGGGCCAGGGGAGGGGCAGAGCATGAACAATCGGAATGCCGACAAGAGCAACGGCGACGTCATCCTGCAGGTCCGCCAGGTGGAGCAGGCACTGCGCACCGTCTACTTGGAACCGGGGCTGCTCGATGCCAGTGACCTGGAAGGGATGCGGCCGGACGAGCGGGAGCCACGCCTGTTGTCACGCGCGCTGACAGCGCAGGCCGTGCGCATGGTTACAGGGTTCAGTCCGCGGGAAGCAGCCGGCACGGTCATTGACGGCCAGGCCGACAAGGGCATCGATGCCATCGCTGTCGTCGACGGGCCAGATCCGCACGTCTATGTGGTCCAAGGCAAGTGGAGCAAGAATGGCGCAGCAAAGGGTGAGCGGCTAGCTGTCATGGAGCTGCTGGCTGGTCTGCGGCTCATCGACGACGAGGACTTCGCCGCGTTCAATCCGCGCGGCCGCCAGCTGGCGGAGCTCGCCAAGACCGTCATGTCCAAAGGCCCTGTCCCGGTCACTCAGGTTGTCGTTCTCATGCGGGCAGACGACGTGGGTGACGGGTTCCGTCATGCCTTGATCGATGGAGAGAAGGAGTTCAACCGCCACGGGGACGTGCTGGACCATCGCATCATCCTTGCCCCGGAAGTGTGGGCATCGGTCCGCAAGGACCTGGCTCCCCGGCCGGTTGAGCTCACAGCCGATCTGTTCCCATGGTTCGCGATCAGCGCTCCGTACGAGTCGTATCAAGGTGTCATCGAGGCTGAGCAGGTAGCCCAGTGGGTAAATCACGGATCCAACCTCTTCAACCTCAACATCCGCAATCCGCTCGGCAGAACTCCGATCAACAATGAACTGATCGACACCCTGAATGAGCAACCGGCTCACTTCTGGTACTTCAACAATGGCGTCACCGTGTTGTGCGAGTCGGTTGAGAAGACGCAGCAGTCCATGCGAACGCCCCACACGCGACCGCTCAGTCTGACGCTGCACAACGCCAGTGTTGTCAACGGTGCTCAGACCGTCAGATCCGTCGCCGAGGCGGTCGCCGGAGATGATGCCGCCGCTTCGGCGCAGGTCGGCGTGCGGATCATCGTGACGGGCAAAGCCGCAGACTTCGCCAGACAAACAACTCTGGCAAATAACCGTCAGAATCGTGTGGAGGCACGTGATTTCATCGCTCTCGACTCGGTGCAGGCTGCCATCCTTGGCGAGATGCGAGCCGAACTCGGGCTGGAATACAGCGTCCGACGCAGCGAACTAGACCCGCATCCGGACACCGGATGCTCGGTCGTCGAAGGGGCGTGTGCACTAGCCTGCGCGCATCCTGACAGCCAGTACGCGGCTCGCATCGCATCAACCCTGGACGTGTTGTGGGAGCGGGGAACGCAGGGGATCTACGACACCCTGTTCCGCCCGCAGCCGAGTGCCTACCTTCTGTGGAACACGGTGCAGGTCCTCAGGGAGGTCCGTCGCAACCTTCATCAACTACGGCCTCGTTACGAGGGGCGAGGGGTCGCCCTCACCGAGCATGGTGCCTATCTGCTCACTCACCTGGTCTTCCGCCGGCTCGACACCGAGGCCATCGACGAGCCTGACCCGAAATTGGAGTGGGCCGCTCAAGCAGTTGCACGGACTCCGCAACTGGTGGGTGAGCTACTGCCCGCCGTAGCCTCCACGATCGACGAGCTCTATACCGAACGCTCGCAGATCCGGGCCGTGTGCGCGGATGCCGGCCGCTGCCGCGAGATCGCGGATCAGGTACTCGGCGCCGCTACGGCGGCGGAGGGCACCGCACCCCCGGACAAGTACCGCCGGACACCGGCGCAGCGCAAGCGTCGGCGCCCAAACGCCGTCTCCGTCTTGATCGACAAGGCTGTGCTCTCCGAGGGTGACCCGCTCACCCTCACGACCGGGTACCCGCTGGAAGCTGACGCCCTGCGGAATTGGCTGGCTGAGGACGAGAGGCGGTCGCGAGCAACGTGGCGCCCGCACCGCACCAAACCGATTCTCTGGGCCGCCGACGGCAAACCGTACTCACCCTCCGGACTGGTGTCCCTCATGTGGAAGCTCGCGCAGTGGGAGGAACGGCCCGTGGCCAACCAAGGAACAGCACGGTGGTCGACTGCTTCGGGGGAGACGCTCGCCGACCTGGCCTGGCGGATTCTCGACGAACTGGACGAGCCGGACGAAGGTGCGGAGCCCGTCGACTGAGTCTGACGGACGTCCCTGGGTGAGCCGCGGCGCGCCGTCCCCATGGCGGCCGCCTAGGCGACCCCACCCGCTACCGCGCCCCGTACTTGAGTATGGAGAACTGAACCATGCCCCACCTCGCGTTCGACGTAGGTTTCTGCGCTCAGCTCGGCAAGCTCCAGGGGAGCGTGAAGGAGGGTGTGTTCAGCGCGTGGGAGAAGTTCGAACACCTCACCCTGGACCAGCTGTTCAAGGACCCCGGGCTGAAGCTGGAGAGTCTGAAGCGCGCCCGTGATCCTCATATCCGGACCATCCGGATCGACCAGGGGACGCGGGGTGTCGTCCTCGCGCCCGACAGCGGCGACACGTTCGTGCTGCTGCGCGTGATGCCGCACGACAAGGCGATCGACTGGGCCGTCAAGCAGAAGGCCAGCATCAACACCGTGACCCGGGCCGTCGAGATCCGCGACATCGCGGTGCTCGACGAGCTCACCCCCGCGTACGAGCGCATCGCGCCCGCTCCCGACCAGCGGCTGTTCGCGAAGGTGTCCGACGGGGACCTGACCGCGCTCGGGATCGACGGGACGACGCTGCGTCAGGCCCGCGCCCTCACCAGCCTCGAACAGCTGGAGGTCTTCGCGCCGTACTTTCCCCAGGACCAGCGCGAGGTTCTCGAGTATCTCGCCGCTGGCTTCACCGTGGAGGAGGTGTGGCGGGACGTGGTGTCGGTCGGTCTCTCCGCCGCCCCCGCCGACACCGCGCCCGTGGACACCGCCGACTTCGCGACCGCGATCCACCGCACCGGCACCCGCATCGCCCTCATCACCGCGTCCGACGAGCTCCGCGACATCCTCGACAAGCCGTTCGCCGCCTGGCGGATCTTCCTGCACCCCTCCCAGCACAAGGTCGCCTACCGGGCCAGCTACTCAGGCCCTGCCCAGGTCACCGGCGGCCCCGGCACCGGCAAGACCGTCGTCGCGCTGCACCGCGTTCGCCATCTCCTCGGGTTCCTGCGCGACGGCGAGCGCATCCTGCTCACCACGTACACCAACGCTCTCGTCGACGCCCTGCGCAGCGGTCTCGACGCCCTCGTCGACGACGTGGACCTGCGCGACCGGGTGGACATCACGACGGTCGACGCGTTGGCCAGCCGGATCGTCGCCACGTCCCGCCGTCCGCTGCGGGCCGGTGAGGAGCAGACCCGCTGGGAACAGGCCGCGCGAGCCACCGGCTTCACCGGCACGGCACAGTTCCTCGCCCAGGAGTACAAGCACGTCGTCCTGGCCCAGAACCTGCGGAGCCTGGAGGAGTACGAAGCGGCCGACCGGCCGGGGCGGGGCAGCCGGCTCCCCGTCGCCCAGCGGCTCGTCGTGTGGCGCACGTTCCAGGCGTACTCCGACGGCCTTGCCGCCGACGGCCTGCGCACCTACCTGGGGACGTGCGCGGAGGCCGCCGACCTCCTCGAAGGGCGGCAACCGCTCTACCGGCACATCGTCGTGGACGAGGCCCAGGACCTCCACCCGGCACAGTGGCGGCTGTTGCGCGCCGCCGCCCCGCCACGTCCCGACGATCTGTTCATCGCCGGCGACCCCCACCAGCGGATCTACGACTCGAAGGTGTCACTGAAGGCGCTCGGCATCAAGGTCACGGGCCGCTCGACGAAGATGCGGAAGAACTACCGCAGTACGCACGAGATCCTGAGCTGGTCCACCGCACTGCTCGTCGGCCGGCCCTTCGCACAGCTGGAGGACGACGACCGCAACGAGACGCTGCTGGGCTACCGCTCCGCACTCCACGGAAACGGTCCGGTGGTGCACGGGGCCGCTTCGGCAGACGCGGAACTGGACGCGCTCGTCGCGCAGATCCGTGCCTGGACGGAGGCCGGTGTCAGCCCCGGCGACATCGGCGTCAGCGCACGCTTCAAGAAGAACTGCGCCAAGGCGATCGAACGGCTGACGGCCGCAGGCATCCCCGCAGCGCCACTGCGGTCCGGAGCTGCCGAGGACGCGCGCACCGTACGCATCGGAACCATGCACTCCTTCAAGGGGCTGGAGTTCCGCTGCGTGGCAGTGATCGGCGTGCACGACGGGGCCCTGCCCTACCCCGGGGCCGTCACGTCGGCCGATGTGGACCGGCTCCAGCACGAGGCCGATCTCATGGCCGAGCGCTGCCTGCTCTTCGTCGCCTGCACCCGGGCCCGGGACGGACTGTACGTGTCCTGGTCGGGGGGTCCGAGTCCGTTCCTGGTCGAGGCAGGGGCTGCGTCCTGAGGGGCGGGCGGCCGTTCCCTCAGGGTAGTAGCCCCCCCATCCCTCTGGGGGATCACCCCCAGGAAAGTAGGGGAGAAACCAGGTCGTGCGGAGGACGCCCGGTCCGTAGGTTCTGGAGTGGAATAAGCACACCGCTTCACACAGCCTCCGGAGGCCCCCTCGTGACCGCCCCTTCGCTCCAGCCGACGCGCACGCTTCACCCGGCCCTCTCGGCCTTCGTGCGCTTTGTGATCTGTGGTGGCGGGGTCGGGGTGGCCTCCAGCGGTGTTCTGGTCCTCCTCCACGACCGGATTCCGCTGGCCGTCGCCAACGCCGTCGTCACCGTCGTCTCCACCGTGATCGCGACCGAACTGCACAGCCGGGTCTCGTTCCGCAGCGACCGCAGGGGGTGGGGCGTCCACCTCCAGTCAGGGTTGACCGTCGCCGTGAGCTATGCGTTCACGACCGGAGCCCTGCTCTGCCTGTACGCGGTCCGGTCCGAGCCTTCGGCGCTGGTTCAGCAGAGCGTCTACCTGTCGGCGTCGGCGATCGCCGGCGCCGGGCGGTTCGCGCTGCTTCGGGTGGTCGTCTTCGGGGAGCGCAAGGCGGGCGGGCCGCGTGAGGCCTCGCTCAGCAAGGTCTCCGTGGCCATGGCCGCCTGACACAGACACCATGTGCAGCCAAAGAGGCGCCGGCCCTTCGACCACTGCCTCTATGCCCCCAGGCCCCCTCCTACAGCTACCCGGCTCTCGGTGTTCCGGACGACCACCCGTACGTTGAAGGCCCCGAGCGAAGGAGTACGGCCTTGACGGACACGGACGAACACCGGAAGCGATTCCTCGCCGGACGCACCGGGTCACGGCTGCGCGGCTTGCTCCTCGGGATGGCCTTGGGCGAAACCGTCGGAACGGCACGTGGGAAGCTGCCGGACCAAGGCCCCCTGCGCGCCGGCGTGTGCACCCAACTGGCGTGCTTCACCACCGAAGGCACCATCCGCGCTCTGGTACGTGGCAACCACAAGGGCATATGCCACGCTCCGTCGGTGATGTGGCACGCGTACTGCCGGTGGGCAGCCATGCAAGACATCGAGCGCGACCTGATGGAGGGCCGCTGGGGTGGCTTCGGCCAGACCTGGCCGGACGGCTGGCTGGCCCAGGTCCCGGTCCTGGGAGAGCGCCGCGGATCGGCGCCCGCAACCGTGGCTGCCCTGTCCCGAGTCGAGCAGGGCACGTACGACAGACCGGCTACCGAGAGCAGCGGTTGGCACGCACTCGGCCGGACACTTCCCACGGCAGCGCTCACGGCCCTCGGCTTCCCCGGCCCGATCGTCAGCACGGAGGTGGCGGCGCTCACCCACGGAAGCGTGGAAGCGCAGTCCGCCACGGCCCACGCGGTCGTCCTCCTCCGCCAATGCTTGGAGGGGAGCCGTATCGAGGATTCACTGAGGACGGGTCTCGCGGACCTCCGCACGAACGAACGCGCTGCGGGCGGACTTGAACAGGGCCGCCTCGACGCCGCCCTACAGGCAGCGGCCGACCATCCGGCGGACGCGACACGCCTGGCAGCACTCGCGCCAGATCTCACCGCGGTCTCAGCCCTGCTGGGCGGCCTGTACGTGGCCGCCTCCCTACCCGGCCGCACCCAGGTCGAGGCCGCGCTGCATTTCGCTTCCCTCTCCCCCGCCGGCCCTTCGGTGGCGTGCGTCACCGGTGCCCTGCTCGGCGCCGCCCACGGCGTCGAGGCCCTGCCTGTCGATCTGGTGAGCCGCCACGAACTGGCCTGGGTGCTCGACACCTTGGCTCGGGACCTCGTCACCCAGGTGCAGGACTCACCCAGCGGCAGTGAGTACGTCGAAGGGTGGGACCCCCACTGGTGGGGCCGCTATCCCGGCTGGTGACCGCCCCGCGAAGCCCGGGCGGGAGCGCAGCCTGCCAACGGCCGGCGTTCCGCAACGGGTTTTCGGGGAGACGAGGTTCAGGAGGCCGCCAAGAACGTCGCGTCTTCCGGGTGTGCTTCGAGCCAGGCCACCGCGTCGGGGTTCTCCTTGACCCATCGGCCGCAGACCGCCCATGCGACGTGCTCACTGCCCGCGTCGCTCAGGACCACGTCCGCGACGAGCGATGCGCAACCCGCCGCGGCCCCGTGCGCGCTGCACATGTCCTTGTTGTTCGCGTGCGGAGTGATGCGGATGATTCGGGACACCACGCTCCGCACCTACTCGGTGTAGGTGCGGTCGAACCACTCAATGAACTGGTGGACCGTGCCGATCTTGGCGACGCGGTCATGCAGGGCCTTCTGGTCGTGCCCGGTGAGGAACCAGCCGAGGGTGACCGGCGCTCCGCAGCCGCAGCCACATGTCCGTGCCGCATGAGGGGACTCGAAGTACGTCACCGGATTGCGGACCGGCTCGATCGGCTGAGGCTTGCCGACGTACGCGTCGTGAACCGGGTGCCCGGCCTCCAGATACTTGCCTTCAATCGCGCGGCGACCGCCGGACACCGAGACCAGGCTGTCGATCTCGATCGCCTGACGTACGACACCCTGCGAGGACAGCAACGCGTACTGTTCCCGGTCGGCCCGTTCGCCGAGGACCCAGCACCCCCGGTTGGCACGGAACATGGCCTCGTCGTCCATGTTCGGGTCCCAACCGACGTGGTCACGGCCGAGCTGATCCTCCTTCGGGTTGACGTAACGCATCGCCCCGAGCGTGATGTGGATCATGCATGCCCCCTAGATTGATAGTCCGGGCCCCTGGCCCAGCGACTATCGACAGCTTGCTCCGCCCGTCTCGATACCGTCAACCCCTGGTCCCCCATGGGTATACGTCCTGGCCGACGCCCGTCCGCACGCGCGTCGGCGTGTGCCACGTGAAGTTTGGTTATCCTGACCAGCGTTCCAGGTCATCAGGGTGGGCCCGGTCGGCCGCCTGCGCGGGCTGCGCGCCCGTCGAGGGGAGTGCACGTGCAGGGTGCCGCGAGCCGTGGTTCGGCGAGGAAGGCCGAACAGGCGTGGAGCCAGGCGATGGCGCTGATGCAGCGTGGGGACACGGCGGGTGCCGGCGCGCAGTTCGCGCTCGCCACGACCCACGACCCTTTCGCCGCCGACGCGTGGCTGGGGCTGCACGCGACCGGTAACCGGCAGCAGGAGGCGCTGGATGCCATGCTCCGGTGTTCCGGGACCTTCGGTGCGCTGCGGACGAAGTTCGGGTTGCCCCTGCGATCCACGTTCCAGATCGGTCATTACGTCACCTTCCGTCTGGAGAACGCGCGCGACCTGTGGCTGGCGGCCATGTCCTCACTGCTGGACAAGAAGCGGGTCGAGGAGGCCTGGGCCGGACTTGCGACCGCACAACTGGACTGCGATGAGACGAAGTTCGTCTGTACGCGCTATGCGTTCGTCAAGGAGGACTGGGCCCTCGTGCTGAGGTTCGCGACCGGAATCGGTGACGCTTTCCTGTACGACGAGGCGCAGTTGTACGTCGGTGCGGCTCTCTTCGCCCAGGGCGTCTACCACGAGGCGCTGAGCGTCCTGGCGCCGTTGCCCCGGAAGCTGGAGACGGGCAGCCGGTTCGACGCCGAGTGCAAGTACTTCATGGGGCGCTCGCTGGAGGAACTGGGGCGGCAGGAGGAGGCGTTGAAGCGGTATCAGTACACCTTCCGGTGCGCGCCGGGCCTCTTCGACGTCGATGTTCGCGCACGGGCCCGGCCGGCTCCCGCTGCGGCTCCGGCTCCCAGGGCCGCCGACCTGGTTCCGCCGAGGCCGCGACAGCCGGAAGCGCCACCGGCCGTTCCGGTCCCCGCCGGACCTCAGCCGTCCACCAGCGGCGCCGAGGGCACCGAGCCCGACACCGCCGGGCTGTCCGCCGACGCGCGGGCCCGGCTGCTCGCCGAGGCGCAGAAGTCGCTCGACGGGATGATCGGCCTCGAACCGGTGAAGCGACAAGTGCGCACGCTCATGGCCCAGTTGCGCATGGCCGCCCTGCGTGAGGAGCAGGGGCTGCCCGGTGGCGCCCAGCCCCGGCACTTCGTCTTCGCCGGGCCGCCGGGCACGGGCAAGACGACCGTCGCCCGCATCATCGGCAAGGTCTTCGCCGGGCTCGGGCTGTTGAGTTCGGGGCACGTCATCGAGGCCCAGCGCGTCAACCTGGTCGGGCAGCACCTCGGGTCCACGGCCATCAAGACGAGCGAGGTCATCGACTCGGCGCTGAACGGGGTGCTGTTCATCGACGAGGCGTACGCGCTGATCAACACCGGTTACAACGGCGGAGACGCCTTCGGGAAGGAAGCCCTGCAGGTGCTCCTGAAGCGGGCCGAGGACGACCGGGACCGGCTCGTCGTCGTACTCGCCGGTTACCGCGCCGAGATGACCGATCTCCTGTCGGCCAATCCCGGTCTGGTCTCGCGCTTCAACACACGCGTCGACTTCCCGTCGTACTCCGCGGACGAACTGGTTCTCATCGCCCGCTCCGTGCTGGCCGCTCACGGCGACGAACCCGATGCCGGGGCGCTCGCGGCCCTCGATTCCCTCTGCGCCGCCATCGTGGACGGCGGCATGGCCGACACGGTGGGCAACGCCCGGTTCGCGCGCGAGCTCTGCCAGAAGGCATCCGCGCAGCGGGATCTACGGCTGTACGCCACACATGCCGACAGCACTCCGACCCGTGCGGAGATGGTGACCGTACTCGCCGAGGACGTGGTCGCCGCGCACCAGGAACTCATGGAGTCCCACGGGAGCGGGAGCGGCGAGTAGCCGAAGGCCCTTCCCGTTCAGGGGGCCTTGAAGTACGCCGGGAACCGGGGCCCCATCCACGGCCTGCGGCCCCATGCGAAAACCCGTCCCCGGGCCATCGCGCCCACGGGCGAGCAGCGGCCGAGCGCCATCAGCAGGAACGTGACCGGCTCGATGGAGATCGTGCAGTCCGGCTGGTCCGGCAGCCCATGGCAAACCGTGGCCACACCGCCGGTGAATGTCACGCCGAACCGGCCGCCGCCCCGCAGCCGTACCGCATAGCGGGCGTTCAGCCCTGCCGTGGCGGCGGCATCGGTCACCCGGGGCATGGCCTGGATCATGAAGGGGAGCGTCAGACGGACCCGGGCGGGGTCGACCATGTGCGGGCGCTTCAGTGCGCGGGCCAGGTCGTAGCCGTGGCCCAGCATGTGCGTCAGGAGGTACGAGCCGAGGACCACCCGGTTCATCGGGCCCATCGGTGTCGTCAGCGTCTCGTCGGCCGGGTGACCGGTCATCGCGTCCAGACAGGCGGCCGCCTGCGCGACGATCATCGCCGCCAGTGGCTCCGCAGCGCGCTCGCCGAAGGCCGCGAGTGCCTCCTCGTTGGCTGCCGCGATGCCCTGCGGGGTGCCGTCGCCGTAGGCGTGCGGGTGCCCGGCCGCCACGTCGGCCATCAGTGCGTTGGCCTGTGCCAGGTGCGCGGCCACCTCCCCCACCGTCCACGTCAGTCCCGGTACGGGGGCGCCGGTGTCGGGGGCGTGGCGCAACAGCTCCGCGATCTCCTCGGCCGTCGTACGTATCGCCTCGGCCAGCCCCTCGGGCAGCACGCCACGCGCGCCACCCACCTCCTGCCCTGCCGCTGACTCCACTGCGCCCCCGTCCTCGTGCGACGCCGCCCGCGCGTCTGCTGCCCGCTCCTGTTACCTGCGGGTACACAAGAGCATTCCGGACGCCCTCCCGGCAAGAGGTCGACGCTCTCCGTTCGAACCCCTCTACGATCGAGCACGTGTGCGCAAACGTGATCATCGCCGAGGACGACGAGAAACAGGCGGAACTCCTCCGCCGCTACCTCGAACGGGAGGGGCACGCCGTCACCGTCGTCGGCGACGGCCTCGCGGCTCTCGACGCGGTCCGGCACGGGGAGCCGGACCTGCTGGTCCTCGACGTGATGATGCCCCGGGCCGACGGGCTGGACGTGGTACGCGTGCTGCGCGCCGAGTCCCGGGAGTTGCCGGTGCTGATGCTGACGGCCCGCACCACGGAGGACGATCTGCTGCTCGGCCTCGACCTCGGTGCGGACGACTACGTGACCAAGCCGTACAGTCCGCGCGAGCTGATGGCCCGGGTGCGTACGCTCCTGCGCCGCAACCGGCGCTCCGCCGGCACCGCCGAGGCCGGTCCGGTGGACGAAGCCGTCCTGACGGTCGGGACGCTGGTGGTCGACCCCACCCGGCACGTGGTGTCGGTCGACGGCGAGGCGGTGGAGTGCACCCCGGGTGAGTTCAGGATCCTCGCGGCGCTGGCGGCCGAGCCCGACCGGGTCTTCTCCCGGCAGCAACTGCTCGCCGAACTGCACGGATTCGACCGCTACATCAGCAACCGCACGGTCGACGTGCACGTCATGAACCTGCGCAAGAAGATCGAGCCCGCACCGCGCCGGCCCGCCCGGCTGCTCACCGTCTTCGGTGTCGGCTACAAACTGACCGACCCGGCGAAGGCTGCGGCCCGTGCGTCGTCGTAGCGGAGGGCGCGATACGCGCGGTGCGGCGTCGGAGTCCGGGGTGTCGCGGACGCGTCTGCCGTTGCGCAAGAGCCTGTTCGCCCGGCTGCTGGCCGTATCGGCTCTGGTGGCGGCGTGTTCCGTCGCCGCCACGGCCTGGCTCGCCGTCCAGACGACGTCCGGTGCGATCCTGCGGGAGCAGGGGCAGAACCTCACCGCCGACGCCCGGATCTACCACAGCCTGCTCGGCTACGCGGCGGCTCATCCCACCTGGGACGGTGTCGACAGGACCGTGCGCGATCTGGCCGAGCAGTCCGGCCGCCGGATCGCGCTGACCACCGAGCAGCGCGCGCCGCTCGCCGACTCGGCGGCTCCGGAGAAGGCCACCACGCTTCCCGCGCAGGCGTCGGCGATCGTCGACCCCCTGTCGGTGGACACCGCGCTGGCCACCGAGAACGCGGGTCCGTCCGGCACCCCGGCGGACCGGGTCGATCCGCGAGCGGTCGGGCCGTTCCGGCTGCCGACCGCGGAACGTACGGCGTTGCGGCAGATCGCGGACCGGGGCGTGGCCTGCCTCAGCGACGCCGGGATCGCCTCGGACGTGGTCCGGACCGAGAGCGGGCGCCCGGTGATCCAGGTGGTGGGCAACGACCCCGAACGGCTTCAGGGGACCCGCTGCACCACCGAAGCCCTCGACACCCCGACGGCCACGGAGAAGCGAGCCCTTCAGGCGCTCAACCAGCTGACCGACGCCTGCCTGAAGCGCCAGGACCGCAGCGGCGTACACCTGAAGCTCGACCTGTCCTGGGGGCAGAGCGCGGAACCCGTGCCCACCGCGGTCCCCACCATGCCACCGAGCGAGACGCCCCGCACCGCACCCACCTTCCCGCCGGAGAGCGCGCCGAGCGCCACACCGACCGAGATGCCCAGCGTCATGCCGAGTGCCGGCCCCGCGCCGGCCGTCGGCACCGGCGAGGACGACCGGGCCATCGCCTCCTGCGTGGGCACGGCCCGCCGTGAACAGCTCAGCTCGTACGTCGCCTCGCCCGCCCTGCTGTTCATCAGCGACACCGGTGGCACCACCGTCCCCGGTTTCGACCTCTCCCCGGCGAACACGGCCAAGATCGCGGGCACGGCGGCTCTCGTCCTGGCCCTCGCCGTCGGCGCTTCGGTGCTCGTCGGCGCCCGGCTCGTCCGCCCGCTGCGTGCCCTGACGGGTGCCGCCCAGCGGATGCGTGACGGGGAGGACACCGTGCCGGTGCTGGTCACCGCGGACAACGAGATCGGGCGGCTCGCCGCCACGTTCAACGACATGTCCGCCCACCGCGCCCGGCTGGAGGCGCAGCGCAAGGCCATGGTCAGCGATGTCGCCCACGAGCTGCGCACCCCCCTCAGCAACATCCGCGGCTGGCTGGAGGCCGCGCAGGACGGGGTGGCCGACCCGGACCCGGCGTTCATCGCGTCCCTGCACGAGGAGGCCGTGCAGTTGCAGCACATCATCGACGACCTCCAGGACCTGGCCCAGGCCGACGCGGGCGCTCTGCGGCTGCATGCCGAACCGGTACGGATCGAGGAGTTGCTGGCCCAGGTCGCCGGGGCGCACCAGGCCCGCGCCGAGACGGCCGGGGTGACCCTGGCGGTGCGGGCGTCCTCGACGGAGCGACCCGTGCCGGGGCTGACGGCCGATCCGGTCCGGCTCCGCCAGGCCATCGGCAATCTGGTCTCGAACGCGGTCCGCCACACCCCGGCCGGCGGGCAGGTCACCCTGCACGCGTACGGCTCCGGGTCGGGCGACGCGGTTCTGGTGGACGTGACGGACACGGGCACCGGCATCCCGGCACAGGACCTCGCTCATGTCTTCGACCGCTTCTGGCGCGGCGAGAAGTCCCGCAGCCGCCGCACCGGGGGCAGCGGGCTCGGGCTGGCGATCGTACGCAAACTCACGGAGGCACACGGCGGGTCGGCGACGGCGGTGAGCGTGTCCGGCGAGGGCTCGGTGTTCACCCTGCGCCTGCCGGCCGACGGCGACGGTGCAGCCGTGGCCGGCGCAGCCATCGATCCCGCGGGCAGTCCCGCACAGCCCTGATGCGATGACCACAGCGTCCTGACAGCTTCTTCATATCTTCGCGCCAGCCTGTCGGCACGCCTCGCGCCGCGGTGCGCCCCCGCACCGCGGCGCCGTCGAGGCCGACCTGGAACGGAGCCATGTTCATGCCCCTGCGTACGTCTCTGCGTACCGCCGTCCTCACCGCTGTCGCGCTCGGCGCGGTCTGCGTACCCGCCACCGCGGCGTTCGCCGACTCCTCGCCGACGCCCACCGCCGCCCCGTCGGTCTCACCCGCGTCGCCGAGTGAGGAGCCCACCGCCGTTCCCAGCCGGGTGCCCTCCGCCGTCCCGACCGAGATGCCGCGTGGTGGCGTGGCCGCGGGCGACAGCCCGAAGCCGACGGAACCCCCGTCGGCCGTGCCGTCGCAGGCCCCGTCGGCCGCGCCCCGGGGCGGTGTCGCCGCAGGTGAGGAGCCGGGCGGTTCGTCGGGCGACAACACCGCCGCCGTAACGGGTTCCGCCGTGGCCGCCCTGCTGGTCGCCGGCGCCGGAACGATCGTCCTGCGCCGCCGCCACACCGGCCGCCGCAACGGCTGACCACCCGTAGCCGAACAGCACGCAGTGGCGCCGTCCTTCACCGGGGCGGCGCCACTGCCGTCACCCGAACCCTTCTTGGAGTCCGTTCCCATGTCCCGTACGACCCGGTCCCTTTGGCGCATCCGCACCGCACTGCCGGTGTACGCCTGCCTCGCGCTGGCCGCGCTCCCCGCGCTGACGGGCTGCTCCGATGCCTCGCCGTCGAAGTCCACCGCCGCCGCCGCGAAGGCGCCGACCACGATCGCCACGCCCGGTCCCGAAGCCAAGGACACTCCCCCGGCGAAGACAGCCGCCCAGCCGCCGGTCCACGTCTCCATCCCCTCCCTGGGCGTGAACAGCGACATCATGCGCCTCGGTCTGAACACCGACGGCACGGTCGAAGTCCCGCCCGCCGAAAAGGGAATGACGGTCGGCTGGTACACCGGCGGCTCCGTGCCCGGCGAGCCGGGGCCCGCGGTCCTGATCGGCCACAACGACACCCGTTTCGGCCGGGCCGTCTTCCACGACCTGAAGAAGATCGCCGAGGGTGCGGACATCTCCGTCCGGGACGGCAAGGGCACCGAGGTCCACTTCACCGTCACCGGCCGCGAGACCGCGAGCAAGACCGCGTTCCCGACCGCCCGGGTCTACGGCCCCACCAAGGACCGGGTCCTGCGGCTGGTCACGTGCGACGGCGCGTTCGACGCCCAGGGGCACCCCGTCGACAACCTCATCGTGTACGCGACGAGGAAGTAGCGGGCGCCGGTGCGCGGCGGCGACCGGAGCGTCCGCGCACCGTGCGCACGGCGGGCACCGCACCGCCCCGGCTGCGCTTCCCGGATGACGCCCGAGATACTGGACGAGATGACGCCCGAGGTGCTGGGCAAGCTGGGCCGGTACCGTGCGGAGATGGTGAGGCAGGAGGTCCCGCCTGCCGTCGTGGAGCAGTGGACGGGAGCCGTCCTCCCGTGCGCGACCCTGACGCTCGACGGCGGAGGGACCCGTCGTGGGCCGCTACGGCGGCCCTCTGCTGCTCCGCCCGATGCCCGGGACCCCGAGTACCCCTTCGTCGCCTCGCTACGGCTCGTCAGGACGTACGCGGGCCGCACGGTGCTCGTCACGCATGTGACGCCGATCAAGACGCTGGTCCAACTCGCCCTGGGCACACCGCCGGATTCCCTGTTCTGCATGGAACTGTCGGCGTCGACGGTGGCGTACTACACGGACGGCAACGCGGGCCGGGTGTCGAGGGCGCACGGTGTGGCGCGCGCCCTCGACGGGGGCAAGGCTGTCAGCAGATGCCGTCACCCGGTTTGGGGTTGCCCAGACGGAAGAGTGGGCGGGCCTTCAGCCCGACCCACGTACCGGCCAGCGCGAAGGCGCCCCACAGCCAGCCGCTGAGGCTGCCCGAGGCGATGCCCGAGAGATAGGCGCCGATGTTGCAGCCGCCGGCCAAGCGCGAGCCGATGCCCATCAGGATGCCGCCGAGCAGCGCGGCCACGGCGGTGCGCCAGGGGATGTTCCGGTGCAGAACCCAGCTGCCGCCGAGCGCGGCGGCCACGGCCGCGCCGATCATGATGCCGATGTCCGTGAGGCTGTTCTTGTCGGCCAGGACCGAGCCGGCGAGCATGTCGGAGCTGCCGGGCTGCTGCCACCAGGTCCAGTTCTCCGGCTGCCCGCCGAGAGCGCCGACCAGCTTCGAGCCCCACAGGGCGAAGGCGCTGGTGACGCCCCAGGCGCCCCCGGAGACCAGCAGCACTCCGGCGCCGAGCACGGCGAGCGCCAGGGCGCCGACCGCAGTCGGCCAGGAGCCGCGCAGGGCGCGTACGGCCGTGCCGCGAGCGGAGGGGACGGGCCCGATCGGGGGCGGGTTACGGCGGGCCTGGATCCGGCGTGACACCCACACCACCAACAGGAGCACGGCGATGGTCACGGCCCAGGAGCCGAACCAGCCGATGTGGTCGGAGAGCACGACGGGCTGCCAGGCCGGCAGGTCATTCCACAGGTCGTACTGCCAGGCGGCGAGTGTGCCGCCGATGATGAACCCGACCAGTGTCAGTACCACCGAGGTCTGCCCCGAGCCCACGGCGAAGAGTGTGCCCGAGGCGCAGGCTCCGCCGAGCTGCATGCCGATCGCGAAGAGCACCGACCCCAGGACGAGGCCGACGCCGAGGGACCCGCCGGATGCGCTCGGCTGAGTGCCGAACAGCCCTGTGCCGGTGCCGATGATCAGGGCGAACAGCGTGGCGGTGGTGCCGAGCAGGAGGGCGTGGGCGCGTAGTCCGCTGCCGTTGCCGACGGCCACGAGCTGGCGCCAGGCGGAGGTGAAGCCGAAGCGGGAGTGGAAGAGGGCGATCCCCAGGCCGAGGCCGAGCAGCAGCAGGACGCCGGGCTTGGCGCCGTGCGTGGACCAGACGTACACCGTCAGTGCCACGGCGAGCACTGCGGACACCGAGAGCGGGATCCACCGCAGAGGTGGCAGCGGCGGTGCTTCGGGCCGGACGGAGGAGGTGGGAGAAGGGACGAACAAGCCGGCGGGCGCGCGAGGGGGCGCGACCGGCCCGGCGGGGGGCGCGGTGGTCACGGAAGGTCTCCGGAGTGGTTGCACGAAAGAGGACGACAGGCGGGGCGCTGGGCGGCGGAAGGCGCGTGACGGACGACGCGGCAGGCCGGGTTCAGCGGCGACAGAGGCCGTCGTCGACGGACCACGCCGAGTTCGCGAACAGCGCGAGGCACAGCAGGGAGGCCGGAGAGGACATGCGTGCGAATATACGGAATATAAGCGTCCAACCGCCAAGGCGTCTTGAGATGCGGACATTCTTCTCGCACAGTGAGACGCACGTGGTTGGCCGGAGCTGCGCGGTGGAGACCTTGCCCGACGGATGCGAGACCAAGATCGGCATCTGGCACAGCAACACCAAGTCCAGGCAGGACAAGCTCTCCGCCGAACAACTCGACACACTACGGAAGCTCGGGGTGGAGTGGGCCGTGTAGCGTCCGGTGCTGGATTCATTAGCAAGTCGCTTCCGCATCGGCAGACTTCACCCTCGGAGAGCATGCGCACATGAGAGAAGTGCGCCAGAGAATCATGGCCGTGTCCGGAGTACCGGCGGTTGTCGTCCAGGACGGCTTCACGTGCCCGGCAGGAGTGGGCTCTCAGTGATTCCCCGGATCCAGAGGGCGCGTTCGGGTGGTCAGCGGCTCGGGACACGGGCCGCCCTCCGCGTTCCCGTCGTACTGATGGCTCTCGTCGCCGGCGCGGTGGGAACCGCCTCCTGCAGCCAGGACAACCCCGGCGTGGCATCGCCACAGGCTCCGAGGACAGTGGCACCTCGTCCCGAGCCGTCAGCAACACAGAGCCCGCGGTCCTCCGTTCTGCAGAAGCATGCGGTGACCAGCGAAGACAGGCGACGCTTGGCCCGGCCAGGACGATGGCCACGGGATACACCGGGAACGACTTCTTCACCGGACTGGCGAAGGACTGGAATATCCGACTCGAAAAGCCCGTCGAGCAGGAGATGCCCAACGGGAAAATGACGACGTACGTGCACGGGCGCGGCGAGGGCGGGATGACCGTGTCGGCGGGCTACGCCGATCACAGAAACATGTCCGCCCTGCTGTGCAGAGTGGGTACGAAGGAACCAGGCGATTTCGAGTTCCTGGCTTCCTGTACAGGTCTCGACGTCGCCGGAATCAACCATGCCAAGGCGTCCTCATGGCTCGACCGGGCGAAGAAGGAGACCGACTCCCTGTACGAGAAACAGGTGGCCAAGACGGGGCTCGAGCAGGAGGACGTGGTCAGCGGAGTTTTGGTCTCGGGCCCTGTGAGGATGGTTCTGCACCGCACATACGAGAGGTACTCGCCGAGGATCCTCGGAGGCGCAGCGGCGTAGACACCTTCCATGGACCCACCACGCCCCCAGGCGCAGCGTCGCCCTCGCGCCGCCGCCGGCGGAACTTCGCCCGGTGGCGGCGCTCGCGCGTCGCTCTGGGTAGCGTTCCGGCATGATGTCTGTGCCGCCCCGGTTTCCGTCGCATCCGATCCGTGGCGTGCGGATTGTGCACCAGAAGCGAAATTGCGCGCCGCAGTTCGCGGTGATCGAGGTTGACTTCGAGCCCGCAGGCGAGGGCTTCGCCTTCGAAGTGGATCAGGAGTTGACGGTGGACTACGAGCCCGCCGAGGCCTTGCCCCGCTTCTTCGAGGCTGCCGCTCTGGGGATCGAGGAGCAGCTGAGCTTGCCCGAGCACGGAGTCGTGATCGCCACTCGCGTGGTGCTGCGGCACGCCCGCGCCGATCCGTTCGGCTCTCACGAGCGGGCGTTCAAGATCGCGGGCTACCTCGCCGCCCGCCAGGCCTTGGAACGTGCGGGGCATCGTTCGCGGTCGAGCGAATCAGGGTAAGCCGGCGTTTACCGGGGGATCACGTGGGCAGCCCTGCCCGTTCCGTATCGGAACCCACGCGACCTGACCATCCGTCGGGACGCAGGCGCCAGTCAACTGCCATTCGTGCCGAATCTGTTCCTGCCTGCCCCCGGTCACGGGAGCAGTTCGCTGAACCACATCGGCCAGCATCCTCCACACTGGCTGGCCGCGCGTACCGAAGGCCGAGGCGAGCGTGTAGCCCACTGCGGCATCGGCGGGGCGAACGTCGGCGCCTTCGACCCATTCCGGGATGACCACAAGGTCGCCTACCGCGCCTCGTACTCCGGACCCGCCCAGGTCACCGGGGGCCCGGCACCGGCAAGACAACTGGCGGACGACGCCCGCAACGAGACGCTGCTCGGCTACCGCTCGGCCCTGCACGGCAACGGGCCGGAGGTGTGCGCGGCGGACTTGGAGGAGGCGGAGCTCGATGCCGTCCTCACGCGCGTCCGAGGCTGGATCGACAGCGGGATCACCCCGGGCGAGATCGGTGTGACCGCCCGGTTCAACAAGAACTGCGACAAGGCCGTGGAGCGTCTGCGGGCGGCGGGGAATCCTCGCCGCACGACTGCGGGGCGACGCCTCTTCCTCGCCGGACGCCGTGCAGGTGGGCACGATGCACGCATTCAAGGGCCTGGAGTTCCGCTGCGTCGCGGTCATCGGCGTGAGCGAGGGCGCGCTGCCGTATCCCCGGGCCGTGACATCGGTGGAGGTGGACCGCGTCCAGCACGCCTCGGACCTGATGGCGGAACGCTGCCTGCTGTTCGTCGCCCGCACCCGGCGCGCGACGGGCTGCACGTGTCGTGGTCCAGTGCGCCGAGCGAGTTCCTGGTGGAGGCGGGGTGAGGCGGAGCTCGTAGGGCCGGCCTCGGCACGAGCCCCCCGCCTCATCTCGGAGACGGCATCAAGGAACGCCCGGGAGCGCACTGCCCGCCGACGCGGAGGCGCTGGCCGCCAGTGCCGCCTCCAGCCGACACTCGTACAACTTCGCAAAGACCGGCGCAGCATGGAGGCGCCGGCGCCGCTTCGACACTCCGCCGGTCTTCATGCTCGGTGCCGTGGAGGTCTGTACCCCACCCGGCTAAGGCGCACGTCACACCCTTACCGGAAGCGCCCCTCCCGTTCCGCCGAAAACCGGGCCCTTGCGCCGCACCACTCGCCGCCGGACCGGCTCTCAGGCCGTCCGGCCCGCTGGACTTCGAACGGCAGATGCGCCATCTCAAGGAAGCACTATGACCGCGCCCGATGTCATGGCTGGGCAACGACGGCGATATGACCGATTGCTGATTGCAGAAGCGACGCAGTAGTTGATAGACATGCATTCGATCAAGGGTGCAGACGTTCGAGTGGGTGGGGGGCGTCGGTGACGGCGTGGGACATCAAGCCACAGGGTGTGCAGGGCCGGTTGAAGGTGGTCGGTACGCATGCCGGTGACCTGGAGGCGGCGTTGAACGCGATGGTCACCGCGATGTCGGAGGCGGCGACGCATGCGGGTACGGCGGTGCCGGGAACGGCGGCGCAGTTGCCGGTGGCCGGGCCGGTGGCGGTGGGGGCGGAGCCGTTGTCGCATCCGACGCTGGGGCCGGTGGCGGCGGCGTTGGGCAC
>NZ_JBIAIU010000002.1:0-26130 GCF_042871565.1 Streptomyces sp. NPDC005775
TTCGAGGTCCCCGCCCTCCCCGAAGGCGTCGTCACCCTCCCGGACGGCGGCTTCAAACTCGCCGACGGAACCCTGCACCTCCCCGAGGGCTCAGCGATCCCGGACAGCGCGTTCGAGGTCCCCAGCAACTCCTTCAAACTCCCCGACGGCGCCGAGATCCCCGCCGGAGCGATCGACCTGGGCGACGGCGTGGTCCGCCTCCCCGAGGGCATGACACCCCCGGCCGGCTCCCTCCGCATCCCCGAAGGCGCCCTCAAACTCCCCGAAGGCACCACCGCCCTCCCCGAGAACGTACTCAAGGGCACGGACGAGCACGGCAACACCGTCTACCTGGACCGCCCCGGCAACGTCCTCAAGGAGGACGGCACCCTCCAACAACACCACAGCGCCGCGAAGCCGGAGAACGCCACCACAACCGCACAGACCCCGGCCACCCACACCCCGGCCCAACAACCGGCACTGGTCGGCGCCCACACGGTGGGTAGCAGCGCGGACAACCTGATCCGGATGGGCGATGACCTCGGCGACATCGGGCGGACCGGCGACGACGCCACCGACCTCGGCACGACGCCCGGCGGGCCCACGAACCACCTGCCGGGCGGCTCAGCCGGCCACCACATGCCCAGCAACAGCATCGACAGCGGGAGTCACACCGGAGGCGGTGGGGGCGATGGCGCTGGAGCTGCCGGCAGCAGTAACGGGGACCACGTGCCGACCGGCCGCTCCGATGCCGCGGATCCGAGCCTCGTGCCGGGGCACGAGCCGCCCTCCGGGCCTCACACCCCAGCGGAGAACGCCTCACCTGGCGGGCTGGACGACGCGGGCAGGGTCGGCGCCGAGGAAGCGCCTCACACGCACATAAATCCCGACGATGTTCCCCCGAGCGAGAGGGATATACGTGAGTCGGGAGGTAATCTCGCCGACGATGCGGCTCGCCGGTCGTCGGATCCCATCCAGTTCGGAGACGGTTCTCTTCCCCCTCCAGGCCCCGGCAACAAGGTGCTCGGAGTGCTCCAGGAGAGTCGAGTGGAGCGGAACAGTGATGGTCTCATCACTGTGATCGACGGCCGGAACGCTGAGCACTTCCTCAAGAACCTTTCGTTCCAGCGCGCCGAGGCATATAAAGCCGCCAAAGAAGCAGGGACTTTCTCAAGGAAACAGACGGGGGCCTGCGTCGGCGCCGTGCTGGACCTGCGAACCGGGACTATCATTGAGGCCATTAATGGTAAGGCGACGAACGTGATACCGCCCGATCGAGTCCACCCGACCGTCGCCGCCCGATACGAAAAATTCAGCGACTGGCCGGCACCCGACCACCCTCTGGGACATGCTGAGGTCAAGGCAGTTAATGAGCTTCTCTGGGAACGCAGAAGTCAGGGACTTCCTGATGATGCGGCCGCACTTCGGGAGTTGCGCGCCTCAGTAGAGTTCCCGTTCATGCAGCACAGACGGACAGAACTCCCAGTGCGACCGGCAGCGTTCTGCGCCAACTGTCAAAAAATGCTGGACGGCGTTGACAGCTCTCACGGCAAGTTCACTGGGAACCCGCCGACTGACGAAAATTGGATCCCTTAATGACTGCGACAAAAAGAATCGACATCGATGACCCCAAGGTCGACACGGATGGCGGTGGAAATCTTTCCTATGACGGCAGGCCGTTCACAGGAGAGGTGGCAGAATACGTAGGCGAATCACTCATCAGCCTGGACGAATACGCCGAAGGCGTTCGCCATGGAAAAGATCAGGAGTGGTACCCGGACGGCACCCTTCGCTCTGCAGGACAGTCAAAAAATGGACGACCTACGGGTACATCGAAGGAGTGGCACCCCAACGGGACAATTGCCACGGAAAAGGTATTCTCAGAAGATGGCCTGACTCTGCTTTCAGATAGAACATGGGACGAGAGCGGGCACCTCACAAGGGAATGGAAGAAGAATCCCGATTAAGGCTGCCTCCTCAACTTCGCCGAGAGCCCTGTCCGAGGCCGCGCCCGGCTCGCCGCCCGCCGCACGCCGGGCGACCATGGGATGAGCAATCCGTCGGGGCCAGGCACCGGGAGGCATCCGTGGGGCACGCCCACTCCACCGACGTACTGATCGCGGGCGCCGGTCCCGTCGGGCTGAGCGCGGCCGCCGAGCTTCGCAGGCGCGGGGTGGCGTGCCGGCTCGTCGACCGGCTGCCGGCCCGGCTCCCGTATGCCAAGGCTGTCGGCATCCAGCCGCGCACGCTGGAGATCTGGGACCGGATGGGGCTGGTGCGGACCGTGCTGGAGGCCGCCGTCCCGATGCGCGGCCAGCTGATCCACGTCAACGCAAGCCAGGTGGCGCGCATCGAGCTCGCCCTGCCGCCCGAGGTGCCCTACGGCTTCGCCGCGCTTCCGCAGTACGAGACCGAGCGCATCCTCGAGGAGTACGTGGCGGAACGGGGCACCGCCATCGAGCGCGGAACCGAGCTGGTGTCCTTCGCACAGGACGCGGACGGGGTCACGGCGCGGCTGCGCACTGCGGGCGGCGCCGACGAGGAGGTCCGCGCGCGCTTTCTGATCGGCTGCGACGGCGCTCACAGCACCGTACGCAAGGGGCTGGGGCTCTCGTTCGAGGGCGGGGCCTTCGCCGAGGAGTACATGCTGGCCGACGTCGTGGCCGACTGGGACCTGCCGTACGGCTACGGGGTGCGCGCGAGCCACACCGGCGACGACGGCTCCACGGATGACCTGCTGGTCTGCATCCCGCTCCCCGGGTCGGGGCGGTACCGGATGTCGATGCTGGTGCCGCCCGAGCTCTCCACCCGGCCGGCGGACGGCGTCGAGGTGGCGCACGGGCTGGAGGGCGGGCGCGTGCCGCGGCTCCCCGACATCCAGGCCGTCGTCGACCGGCTGGCTCCCGTGCCCGCGACCCTGTCCCGGATGCGCTGGGCCTCCGTCTTCCGCATCAGCCACCGGATCGTCGACCGGTACGGCGAGGGCCGGGTCTTCGTCGCCGGCGACGCCGCCCACATCCACCCGCCCACCGGGGCGCAGGGCATGAACACCGGCATCCAGGACGCCTGCAACCTGGCCTGGAAGATCGCCCTGGTCGTACGCGGGGAGGCCGGGTCCGCGCTGCTCACCAG
The DNA here is from genome assembly GCF_042871565.1 of Streptomyces sp. NPDC005775. Lineage (NCBI taxonomy): Bacteria > Bacillati > Actinomycetota > Actinomycetes > Kitasatosporales > Streptomycetaceae > Streptomyces > Streptomyces sp. NPDC005775. The sequence continues at coordinate 3,112 of NZ_JBIAIU010000002.1, forward strand.
TTACGATGCCGAGCGCCGCCCGGTCGGTGAGGAGGTCGTCGGGCGTACCGTCCGGCACGCCACGCGGGGCGTGGAGAGCGATGCCGACGACATGGAGACGGTGATGCTCCGCGAGGCCCAGTTGCTCGTCGGTTACCGGGACGGACCGCTCGCCGGCCCTCCCCACGGGCCGCTCGACGCTCCCCAGCCCGGCGACCGCGCCCCGGACTGCGCGGGTCTGACCACGCCGGTGGCCGCCTACCCGTTGCGGCTGCTCGACGTGCTGCGCGGACTCACGGGACAGGTGCTGGTGCTGTACGCGGAGAAGGGCACCGGCTCCGACCTGGCCGAGGCGACCGGGACAGGCGGGCTGCACACGGTCACCGTCGTGGGGCGCGACGCCCCGCCCGGGACTCCCGGGTACCGCGATGCCGCCGGTGAGTTCGCGCGGCTCTACCGCCCCGACGGCCCGACCGGCTTCATCGTGCGCCCGGACGGCCAGCTCGCCGCACGCTTCCCGCTCTCCGGCACCGCGCAGGCCGTGTCGGGCCACCTGGCGGCCCTGTCCCGTCCCCCACGGTGACCCCTCGGCCGGCGTACGTGAAAGATCTTCCTGCCGTACGCCTTCTGTTGGTCCTGCCTGGCTACTCTCCTCTCGCCCGGTCCCGGCACAGGAGAGGTCCGTCAATGAGCACCCCGGTCCACCGCCCCTCGGCCCGGCAGGCCGTGGCCGCCCCGACGCCGGCCCGGCAGGGCCGGAACGGCCGGGCCGGGGGCCGCCCGTCCCGCGTCCCGCCGGAACACCCCCTCCTGGAGATCCAGTCCAGCGTCGGCAACCGGGCCGCGACCGCGGCGGTGCAGCGCGCCAAGGGCACGGCGAAGGGGAAGGGGAGGGCTCAGGAACCGGAGAACGGTGACGCGGCGACCGGACCGAAGAACTACCGCGACCGCATCGCCGCAGTCCTCGACAAACTCAAGAAGAACCTCGAATTCATCGACACCTTCGTCAAGGGCGTTCACGTGCCCGCCAACGCGGGCTTCGCCCAGCAAGCCTCCGCCACAGCCAATGACGCCCTCAAACACTCCGCCGGATCGTCCGGAACGGCCGCCGCGTCGGAGAACCTCGTCACGGAGGCCGCCGGGGCCGTGCTGAGTGGCATGGAGGCGGCCAAGGCGAAGAAGGATGCCGCGAAGCACAAGAGCGGAGCCGGTTTCCACACGGCGGACAAGAAGGCCAACTCCAAAGCGGCCGACGCGGTCGTCAGTGCCGCCGGTGCGGGAAACTACGCCCTCGGTATCGCCAAGGAGCTGACCAAGGTGCAGAAGGCGGCACACGCCGCGGCAGCATCCGAGGCGAGCGGCATCGGTTCCAGCGTGGTCGGAGCGGTGAAGGGCGTCCGCGCGGCAACGCGCTTCGGTCTGACGGCCCGCAAATACGGTGCCCTCAAGGAGCTCGGGAGGCCCGACCGTACCGACGAGGGGGCGCTGGAGCGGCTGAACCAGGCACGGGAGGATGCCGAATGGGCCGCGGCCGAGGCGTACGTCGCTCTGGATGCCCACTGGGGCCACGAGGGAGACGAGCGCCTGGAGCGCGTTTCGGCGGCCATCGACGCCGCCTGGACGGCGATGGGTCACGCCCGTGATGCCGCCACCGAGGTGCGGCGCGCCGAAGACGTGAACACGATGAACACCGTCCACACGTATGCGCTCGGCAAGCAGCGCAACAAGATGGGCAAGCAGGCGTTCACCGCCGTGGGCGAGTCCACCAAGGCGGCGGGCGGCATCGTCACGGCGGTCGCCGCCACCGCGGGAGGGGCCGGGCTCGCGAGCAACCCGGTCGGCTGGGGTCTTGCCGCGGGCGCGGCCGGCCTCATCCTCGGCGTCACCGCCTACAAGGCCGGCCGCGCGGGCATGAAGCGCTACGACGGGGCCCGCCGCCCGCAACGGTGGGCGGGGGATGAGACCGCGGCGGAGCCCGCCTCCCGCCAGGATGCGCTGAAGGAGGCCCTGAAGTTCTGGAAGAAGGTGGAGAACGGTGAGCGCCAGGCCATGGCGCGCAAGATCTACGGCTTGGCGGCGGGCGCGGACATCAAGGGGAGCGGCGGGACATCGGCCGCGATGCGGGATTCGGCCAGGGCCCTTCTCGTCGCTCTCAAGGCAGGTCCCGCCACACACCGGCAGACCGCGGACGAGTGGGCGGACTCCCTCAACGACCCGGAGAAGAGCGCCGCTTGGGTCAAGGAGATAGCGGAACAGCTCTCTTCGGCCTGACGGAGTCCCGTCGGCGTATCTCGTGTGCGGGGGACGTCCCGGGCGTGCGAGCCTTCCGCGCAGGACCTGCTCGACCGACGACGGCGAGAGGTCGCCGACCTGTACATCTACGGCTCGGCGAACCCGGAGGCACTCGCCGAAGAAGGCCGAGCGCGCAGGCGGGCCGGTGCGCTTGCCGAAAAGCAAAAAGACCCCTGATCAACAGGGGTCCCAGCTGGTGTCCGAGGGGGGACTTGAACCCCCACGCCCGATAAAGGGCACTAGCACCTCAAGCTAGCGCGTCTGCCATTCCGCCACCCGGACCAGGTGGTCGGCCCCGGTTTCCCGCGGCGACAAAGAAAACAATACCAGGGGTTTGGGGTGGCCCTCACCTGTATATCCGGTGGTCATCGCCCTGGTCGGTGCCGTGCACGGGACTCGGCCGGACGAGGGCCGGCCCAGCGGCCGGCGGGCGCGTACCATCCGTCCTCCGTCGCGCACGCACAGTGCGCCCGGAGGGTCGGTCGCGGCCTCCACCGGTGCGTGGGGCGGCCGGGTTACGTTCGCGGGCATGACTGATCGCGGCTACCGGCCACCTCGCGCGCTGTCGCCCCTGCGTGAGCATCTGCGCGAGACCTTCTGGTTCGCTCCCACCCTGACGCTGGTCTGCGCCGTCGTGCTCTGGCTCGTCGCGTCGGCCCTGGACGAGCAGATCGTGGCCTACCTCCAGGACGAGCAGGCGTACGACGAGATCAAGGACCTGGTCTCGATCGCCGAGGACACGAAGACGATCGTCGTCACGGTGAGCACGGCCATGATGACCTTCATCGGTGTCGTCTTCAGCATCTCGCTGGTGGCCGTGCAAATGGCGAGCGGGCAGCTCACGCCCCGGGTGGTGCGAATCTTCGTACGCAGCCGGATCAGCAAGCTGACGCTGTCGGTCTTCCTGGCGACCTTCGTGTTCTCGCTGCTGGTCCTGAGCTCGTACGAGAGCACGGTCGATCCGCGCCGCGTCGTGTCCGTCCCCTTTCTGCAGAGCCTGCTGACCGCCGCGCTCGTCGGGCTCAGCCTGCTGCTCTTCATCGCGTACGTGAGCTCCACGCTGCGCCTGATGCAGGTCGGCCCCGTCGTCGACCGGATCACCCGGGACTCGTTCCACGTGCTGCGGCGGATGCCCGTCGGCGGGCCGCAGGAGGGCGGGCTTCCCGCCGAGACCGGGCAGATCCTGCACGGGGGGCGGGCCGGCGTGCTGCGGGACGTGAACGTGGCGCGGCTGGTCCGGGTCGCGCGGAGGCAGGGCGTGGTGCTGCGGCTCATCCCGCGGCTCGGGGACTTCGTCGTGCCGGGTACGCCGGTGCTGGCGGTGCACGGCGGGGCCGTGCCGACCCGGCACCGGCTGCGCTACAGGGTGTTCGTCGGGGTCGAGCGCACGCTCCACCAGGACCTGGCGTTCGGGCTGCGGCAGCTGTCGGACATCGCTCTGCGGGCCCTGTCGTCGGCGGTGAACGATCCGACCACCGCCGTGCAGTGCCTCGACCGGATCGTGCAGTTCCTCGCGGCCGCGGCCGAGCTCCCCCTCGGTGTCGTCCACCACCGGGACCGCGACGGGGTGGTGCGGCTCGTTCAGGACGTGCCGGGGTGGGAGGACCTCGTGGATCTCGGGTTCGAGGAGATCAGGCGGTGCGCGACGGACAGCCCCCAGGTCACCCGGCGGCTGCTGGCCGGTATCGATGACCTGGTGGGGCTGGCCGGGCCGGAGCGGCAGGGTCCGCTGATCCGGCACCGTGCGCTGCTGGTGCAGGCGGTGGAGCGCGCGGTGCCGGATGCCGCCGAGCGGGAGTTCGCGCTCAGGCCGGACCGGCAGGGGATCGGTTGAACCGGCAGCCGGCCTTACGGCATGAGGTGGTGGTCCGGGAAGTTCCCCGGCAGCCGGTCGTCCGCCGGGCCGTCGGTGACCGCCCGGACCAGGAGCTCGCCGCCGACGAACGCCCCGCGCCACGAGGCGCCGAAGCCACCGAACAGTTCCTCCCGGTCTCCCCGTGAGCGCGGTGCGCCGTGGCCCGTCTTGAACGCGCGGATCTGGGGCGCCAGGCGTGCGTACGTCGCGGGGTCGTCGGTCGAGAGCGTCGCGACCAGGGCGCCGTTCGACGCGTTCATGGCGGCGAGCAGCTCCGCCTCCGTGTCCACCAGCACGATCGTGTCGACCGGGCCGAAGGGTTCCGCGTGGTGCAGCGGGGAGGACGGGGGCGGGTTGAGCAGCGTGACCGGGTGCAGGTAGGCGGACGTGTCCTGGCCGGGGAGGAAGTGGCCCTCGGCCGCGGCGGCGTCGGCGCGGTGCAGCGGGATCGCGCCGCGGTCGATCGCCTCGGCCACCTGGTCGGCCAGTTCCTTGGCCTTGGCCGCGTTGATCAGCGGACCGAAGTCCAGGGCCGGGAGCGGGTCGGCGGGGTCCGCCACGGCGAGGGGGTGGCCGACGCGCAGCGAGCGGACCGCCGGGAGATACGCCGCAAGGAACGCGTCGAACGCGCTGCGCTGCACGACGAAGCGGGGGTAGGCGGTGCAGCGCTGCTTCCCGTAGTCGAAGAGCTTGGGGATCACGGCGGCGAGCGCGTCCCAGTCGGTGTGGTTCCAGACGCCCCAGGTGTTGAGTCCTTCCTGCTCGAGGATGTGGCGCTTGCCGAGGTCGGCGACCGCGGTGGCGATACGGGCTCCGGTGTCGCGGCCCCCGACGAACGAGACGCAGCCGATCTCCGGTGAACGGACCAGTGCCCCGGAGAGTTCGCCGCCGCTGCCGCTGACCAGGGTGAGCGGGACGCCCTCGCGGGCGGCGAGCGCGCAGGCCAGGGTCAGACACGACACGCCGCCGTCCGTGGGGGCCTTCGCTATCACGGCGTTGCCGGCCAGCGCCTGGACGAGCATCGCGTGGACCAGCACGGACATGGGGTAGTTCCAGCTGGCGATGTTGGAGACCGGGCCGGGGAGCGGGGTGCGGTCGACGAGCATCCGGTCGATGTTGTCGACGTACCACCGCACTCCGTCGATGGCCCGGTCCACGTCCGCCGTGGCGAGGCGCCAGGGCTTGCCGATCTCCCAGACGAGGAGGAGGGCGAGCAGTTCGCGGTGCTCGGTCAGGGCGTCGAGCGTGGCCGCCACGCGGGCGCCGCGTTCGGGCAGCGGGACGTGTCGCCAGGCGCGGTGCTGGTCGAGTGCGGCGCGGACGGCGCGGGTCGCGGTGGGGGCGTCGAGTCGGGGCGGGCCGGCGAGGGGAGTGCCGTCCACGGGGGTGGTGGCGGGGAGGGCGCGGCCGTCGCGCTGCCAGGTGGAGGCCCAGAGGTTCAGGACGCGGTCGTCCCGGAAGGCCTCGGGGGCGGTGGCCAGGCAGCGGGTCCAGGCGTCCTGCCAGGCGGTGCCGGGCTTGAGGGCGAGGGGTTGGGTGCGGTCGGGGGTCGGAGTGTCGCTGGAGGTCATGGTTCTCCGCTCTCGGTGCACGGTCGGGGCGGGGTGGCTGACTTTCAAGCCCTTCCGGCGATTGAGGAGCGGGGGCTCGGGGGCAGCGGCCCCGGGCGCAGATGAGCCCTTGCCAGCGCCGCCGCCTCCGTCGGGGTCGAGCCGACCGCTACCCCCGCCGCCTCCAGCGCCCGCTTCTTCGCCTCCGCCGTGCCCGACGAGCCCGAGACGATCGCGCCGGCATGGCCCATCGTCCTGCCCTCGGGCGCCGTGAAGCCCGCGATGTAGCCGATCACCGGTTTGCTGATGTGGTGGGCGATGTGGGCCGCGGCCCGTTCCTCCGCGTCGCCGCCTATCTCACCTATGAGGACGATCAGTTCGGTGTCGGGGTCCTCCTCGAAGGCCGTGAGGCAGTCGATGTGCGAGGTGCCGGTCACCGGGTCGCCGCCGATGCCGACCGCCGAGGAGAAGCCGATGTCGCGGAGTTCGTGCATCAGTTGGTAGGTCAGGGTGCCCGACTTGGAGACCAGGCCGATGCGGCCGGGGACCGGGGCGATGTCGGGCGGGATGATGCCGGCGTTGGACTGGCCGGGGCTGATCAGGCCCGGGCAGTTGGGGCCGATGACGCGGGTGGAGCGGGCCCTGGCGTGGGCGTGGAAGGCGACCGCGTCGTGGACCGGGATGCCCTCGGTGATGACGACCGCGAGGCCGATACCCGCGTCGACCGCTTCGATGACGGCGCTCTTGGCGAAGGGCGGCGGGACGAAGACGACCGTGACGTCCGCACCCGTGGCCGCCATGCCCGCCTCGACGGAGCCGAAAACGGGGACGGGGGTGCCGTCGACGTCCACGGTCCGGTCCGCCTTGCGCGGGTTGACGCCGCCGACGATCCGGGTACCGGCCGCGAGCATGCGGCGGGTGTGCTTCATGCCCTCGGCGCCCGTCATGCCCTGGACGAGGACCTTGCTCTCCTTGGTGAGGAAGATGGCCATGTCCGCACTCCTTATGCCGCGTCGGCGAGTCGGGCGGCGCGGCGTGCGGCGTCGTCCATGGTGGTGGCCTGCTGGATCAACGGGTGTGCGCGGGAGTCGAGGATCGAGCGGCCGCGCGCGGCGTTGTTGCCGTCGAGGCGGACGACGAGCGGTTTGGTCAGGCGTACGGTCTCCAGCGCCTGCACGATGCCGTCGGCCACCGCGTCGCAGGCGGTGATACCTCCGAACACGTTGACCAGGACCGCTTTCACCTCGGGGTCGGAGAGGATGACGGAGAGGCCGTCGGCCATGATCCGGGCCGATGCCCCGCCGCCGATGTCGAGGAAGTTGGCGGGACGTGCGCCGCAGCCGGCGACGACGTCGAGGGTGGACATGACGAGCCCGGCGCCGTTGCCGATGACCCCGACCTCACCGTTGAGCTTCACGTAGTTGAGGCCCTTGGCCGCCGCTTCGGACTCCAGTGGGTCGTCGTGCGGGCCAGCCGTCTCGGCGCCACCCCAACGGGACCTGCGGAAAGCCGCGTTGTCGTCGAGCGTCACTTTGCCGTCCAGCGCGAGGATCTCGCCGTCGGTGGTCAGCACGAGGGGGTTGACCTCGACCAGGAGAGCGTCCTCGCGCGTGAGGACCTGCCACAGCCGGCTCAGTACGGGGGCTGCCTCCGGGGGCAGCCCCGCTGCCTCGGCGATCTCCCGCGCCTTGTCGTCCGTCACCCCTACCGCCGGGTCGACCGGGATGCGGGCCACCGCGTCCGGGCGGGTCGCGGCCACCTCCTCGATGTCCATGCCGCCCTCCGCGGAGGCGACGGCGAGGAAGGTGCCGGACGCCCGGTCGAGTACGTAGCTCACGTAGAACTCCGCCTCGATGTCGACCGGTTCGGCGAGCATCACCGTGCGGACGATGTGGCCCTTGATGTCCATGCCGAGGATCTGGCGTGCCGTGAGGGCCGCCGCCGCGGGGTCCGCGGCCATTTTCACGCCGCCCGCCTTGCCGCGGCCGCCGGTCCTGACCTGCGCCTTGACGACGGCGCGTCCGCCCAGTCGCAGGGCCGCCCGCCGTGCCGCGGCCGCGTTGTCGACGACTTCGACGCGCGGTACCGCTATGCCGTGTTCTGCGAAGAGTTGCCGTGCCTGGTGCTCGTACAGATCCATAGCCACTCCCGATCGTGCCGATTGTGAAAGTGCCGCACGCCCCCTGGACACCACCCACCGGATGCGGGATAACAAGGTTCATACAGTATTCGTCGACTGTATGCAATGTACCGCGGGAGTACCCGGAGCGGCTCCCGCACTCCCCTACGAAGGGACAGGGATCTTCATGCCCGAGGACAGCCAGGACCTCATTTCCGGTGGGCACTTGGTCGCGAAGGCGTTGAAGGCCGAGGGGGTGGAGCGCATCTACACCCTCTGCGGCGGGCACATCATCGACATCTACGACGGCTGCGTCGACGAGGGCATCGAGGTCGTCGACGTACGCCATGAGCAGGTCGCCGCCCACGCCGCCGACGGCTACGCCCGGATCACCGGGAAGCCCGGATGCGCCGTCGTCACCGCGGGGCCGGGGACCACGGACGCGGTGACCGGGGTCGCCAACGCCTTTCGCGCCGAGTCACCGATGCTGCTGATAGGCGGTCAGGGGGCGCACAGTCAGCACAAGATGGGCTCGCTCCAGGATCTGCCGCACGTGGAGATGATGTCGCCGATCTCGAAGTTCGCCGCCACCGTGCCGGACACCGCACGCGCCGCGGACATGGTGTCCATGGCCTTCCGCGAGTGCTACCACGGCGCTCCGGGCCCGTCCTTCCTGGAGATCCCACGCGATGTACTGGACGCCAAGGTGCCGGTGTCGAAGGCCCGGGTGCCCCAGGCCGGGCAGTACCGGGCCTCGACCCGCTCGCCCGGTGACCCCGCGGCCGTCGAACGACTCGCCGACCTGCTGGTGCACGCGGAGAAGCCGGCCGTCCTGCTGGGCAGTCAGGTGTGGACCACCCGGGCGACGGACAGCGCGATCGAGCTCGTACGGACCCTGAACGTCCCGGCGTACATGAACGGGGCGGGCCGCGGCACCCTGCCGCCCGGCGATCCGCACCACTTCCAGCTGTCGCGCCGGTACGCCTTCTCCAACGCCGACCTCATCGTCATCGTGGGGACGCCGTTCGACTTCCGCATGGGTTACGGCAAGCGTCTCTCCCCCGACGCCACCGTCGTACAGATCGACCTCGACTACCGCACGGTCGGCAAGAACCGGGACATCGACCTCGGGATCGTCGGTGACGCGGGACTGGTCCTCAAGGCCGTCACCGAGGCCGCGAGCGGGCGGCTCAACGGCGGCGCGGTCAAGCGCAAGGCCTGGCTGGAGGAGCTGCGCTCCGCCGAACAGAGCGCGATCGAGAAGCGGTTGCCGAGCCTGAGGTCGGATGCCTCCCCGATCCATCCCTACCGGCTGGTCAGCGAGATCAACGAGTTCCTCACCGAGGACTCGATCTACATCGGGGACGGCGGCGACATCGTCACCTTCTCCGGTCAGGTCGTGCAGCCGAAGTCCCCCGGCCACTGGATGGACCCGGGGCCCCTGGGCACCCTCGGCGTCGGCGTGCCCTTCGTGCTGGCCGCCAAGCAGGCCCGGCCCGACAAGGAGGTCGTGGCGCTCTTCGGCGACGGAGCGTTCTCCCTCACCGGCTGGGACTTCGAGACGCTGGTCCGCTACAACCTCCCGTTCGTCGGCATCGTCGGCAACAACTCCTCGATGAACCAGATCCGTTACGGCCAGAAGGCCAAGTACGGCGATGAGCGCGAGCGGGTCGGCAACACCCTCGGGGACGTCCCCTACGACAAGTTCGCCCAGATGCTCGGGGGTTACGGCGAAGAGGTGCGCGATCCCGCCGACATCGCGCCGGCGCTGCGGCGGGCCCGCGAGTCAGGGCTGCCCTCGCTGATCAACGTCTGGGTCGACCCGGACGCGTACGCCCCCGGAACCATGAACCAGACCATGTACAAGTAGCAGAGGAGCCGTTGGCATGACCAAAGCTCTTGAGGGCGTGCGCGTCCTCGACATGACGCACGTACAGTCCGGCCCCTCCGCCACCCAGCTGCTCGGCTGGCTCGGTGCGGACGTGGTGAAGCTGGAGGCTCCGAGCGGTGACATCACCCGCAAGCAGCTGCGTGACCTGCCCGATGTCGACTCCCTCTACTTCACGATGCTCAACTGCAACAAGCGGAGCATCACGCTGAACACCAAGAGCGAGCGCGGCAAGGAGATCCTCACCGAACTCATCCGCCGCAGCGATGTGATGGTGGAGAACTTCGGGCCGGGGGCCGTCGACCGGATGGGGTTCACCTGGGAGCGGATCCAGGAGATCAACCCGAGGATCGTGTACGCCTCCATCAAGGGATTCGGTGAGGGCCCCTATACCAACTTCAAGGCGTACGAGGTCGTCGCCCAGGCCATGGGCGGCTCGATGTCCACGACCGGGTTCGAGGACGGGCCGCCGCTGGCGACGGGGGCACAGATCGGTGACTCCGGAACCGGCATCCACGCCGTCGCCGGCATCCTGGCCGCGCTGTTCCAGCGCGAGAACACCGGGCGGGGGCAGCGCGTCAACGTCGCCATGCAGCATGCCGTGCTCAATCTGTGCCGGGTCAAGCTGCGCGACCAACAGCGTTTGTCTCAGGGCCCGTTGGCCGAGTATCCGAACGATGACTTCGGGGACGCGGTGCCACGCAGCGGGAACGCCAGCGGTGGCGGTCAGCCGGGGTGGGCGGTGAAGTGCGCTCCCGGCGGGCCCAACGACTACGTGTACGTCATCGTGCAGCCCGTCGGCTGGCAGCCGCTCGCCTCGCTGATCGGGCGCCCCGAGCTGGTGGACGCCCCCGAGTGGGCGACGCCCGAGGCGCGGCTCCCGAAGCTGAACAAGATGTTCCAGCTCATCGAGGAGTGGTCGTCCACGCTCCCCAAGTGGGAGGTCCTGGAGCAGCTCAACGGGCACAACATCCCGTGCGGCCCGATCCTGTCCACCAAGGAGATCGTGGAGGACGAGTCGCTCGCCGCCAACGGGATGGTCGTCCGCGTCGACCATCCCGAGCGCGGCACGTTCACCACCGTCGGGAGTCCGTTGAAGCTCTCCGACTCCCCCGTGGACGTGGTGACATCACCGCTGCTCGGTCAGCACAACGAAGAGGTGTACGTCGGCGAGCTGGGCCTCGGCGACGAGGAACTGCGGCTGCTGAAGACGAGCGGAGTCATCTGAACATGGTCGAATCACAGGAACGCGAACAGGTCGGGCAACTGCTCGAATCCGTCCGGGCCTCCGGCCGCACGGCGCTCACCGCCCCCGAGGGCAAGATCGTGGCGGACGCGTACGGGATCGCGGTGCCCGGCGAGGAGTTGGCGCAGGACATCGACGAGGCGGTCGCCCACGCGGACCGGCTCGGCGGGCCCGTCGTGCTGAAGATCGTCTCCCCCGATGTGCTGCACAAGACGGATGCCGGCGGGGTCGTCGTCGGGGTGGAGGGTGCGGCCCAGGTGCGGGAGGCCTTCTGCCGCATCATCGCGAACGTGCGGGCGTACGCGCCGGACGCGCGGATCGACGGCGTGCAGGTGCAGCAACTGGTGCCGCCCGGGCAGGAGGTCATCATCGGCGCGGTGACGGACCCGACGTTCGGCAAGGTGGTCGCCTTCGGGCTGGGCGGTGTGCTGGTGGAGGTGCTGAAGGACATCACTTTCCGCCTCGCCCCGGTCACCCCGGACGAGGCGCAGTCGATGCTCGACTCGATCGGCGCCGCGGAGATCCTGCGCGGGGTGCGCGGCGCTCCGCCGGTGGACCGGTGGGCGCTGGCCGAGCAGATCCGGCGGGTGTCCCGACTGGTCACGGACTTCCCGGAGATCGCGGAGGTCGACCTCAACCCGGTGATCGCGTCGCCCCAGGGCGCGGTCGCCGCCGACATCCGGATCCTGTTGGCGACGGAGCCCGTCAAGGAGCGGCGGAAGTACGGCCGCGAGGAGATCCTCATCTCGATGCGGCGGTTGATGGAGCCGCGCTCGGTGGCGGTGATCGGCGCCTCCGACGAGCCGGGGAAGATCGGCAATTCGGTGATGCGCAACCTCATCGACGGCGGGTTCTCCGGGGAGATCCATCCGGTGAACCCGCGGGCCGATGACATTCTGGGCCGCAAGGCGTACAAGAGTGTCACGGACGTTCCCGGTGAGGTGGATGTGGCGGTCTTCGCGATCCCGGCCAAGTTCGTGGCGTCGGCGCTGGAGGAGGTGGGCCGCAAGGGCATCGCCAACGCGGTTCTGATTCCTTCCGGTTTCGCGGAGACCGGTGAGCAGGCGCTGCAGGACGAGATCGTGGCGATCGGCGAGCGGTACGGTGTGCGGCTGCTCGGGCCGAACATCTACGGCTACTACTCCACGTGGCAGGACCTCTGCGCCACCTTCTGCACCCCGTACGACGTCAAGGGCGGAGTGGCGCTGACCTCCCAGTCCGGTGGTATCGGCATGGCGATCCTCGGCTTCGCCCGTTCGACGAAGACCGGTGTGTCGGCGATCGTCGGGCTCGGCAACAAGTCGGACCTCGACGAGGACGATCTGCTGACCTGGTTCGGTGAGGACCCTCACACCAAATGCATCGCGATGCATTTGGAGGACCTCAAGGACGGGCGCGCCTTCGTGGAGGCTGCGCGGGCGACCGTACCGAAGAAGCCGATCGTCGTGCTCAAGGCGGGCCGTACGAGCGCGGGCGCGAAGGCCGCGGGTTCGCACACCGGCGCGCTGGCCGGCGACGACGCCGTGTACGACGACATCCTGCGCCAGGCGGGGGTGATCCGGGCGCCGGGGCTGAACGACATGCTGGAGTACGCGCGGGCGCTGCCGGTGCTGCCGACGCCGAACGGTGACAACGTCGTCATCATCACCGGTGCGGGCGGCTCCGGTGTGCTGCTCTCGGACGCGATCGTGGACAACGGCCTGTCGCTGATGGAGATCCCGCCGGACCTCGACACCGCGTTCAAGGCGTTCATCCCGCCGTTCGGCGCGGCCGGCAATCCGATCGACATCACGGGCGGCGAACCGCCCTCGACGTACGAGGCGACGATCCGGCTCGGCATGGAGGACCCGCGCATCCACGCGCTGGTCCTGGGCTACTGGCACACGATCGTCACCCCGCCGATGGTCTTCGCCGAGCTGACGGCCCGGGTGGTCCGGGAGTTCCGTGAGCGCGGGATCGAGAAGCCGGTGGTGGCGTCGCTGGCCGGTGACACGGAGGTCGAGGAGGCGTGCGCGTACCTCTTCGAGCACGGCGTCGTCGCCTACCCCTATACCACCGAGAAGCCGGTCGCGGCGCTCGGTGCGAAGTACCGCTGGGCAAGGGCCGCGGGGCTGCTGACCTGACCCTTCCCAGGCACGAGGAGTTTGGACAGGGGGCGCTGGCCAGGTTCTTTCGAAGCCAAGGGGAGATTCATGAGCACAGACGGACAACCGGGCGCGTCAGCCGTCGCGTACCGGGAAGTGACGGACAGCAAGGGCCGCGTCTACCGGGTCGGCGAGTCGGACCGCAGCATTCTCGGTCACAGCCGGAAGATCATGGTGTACCTGCCGTGGATCGCGATGATGGCCATCAGTGTGTCGGAGTACGCCTACGGTTCCGCGGAGGACACCCTCTCCGAGGCCCATGGCTGGACACAGAGCAACACCTTCTGGATTCTCAGCGTCTGGGTCTTCTTCCAGGCGGGGATCGCTTTCCCCGCCGGGTGGATGCGTGAGAGGGGCATCCTCACGGCAGGCCGGGCCATGTTCATCGGCGCCGGGCTCTGTCTCGTCGGATTCCTCGCGCTGTCGCACGTCGACAACGTCTTCGGCGCGATCTGCGGCTTCGGTGTCGTCGGCGGTCTGGGGTCCGGACTGATCTACGCCACCTGCATCAACATGGTGGGCAAGTGGTTCCCGGAACGGCGCGGTGCGAAGACGGGGTTCGTCAACGGCGGCTTCGCCTATGGCGCGTTGCCCTTCATCTTCATCTTCAACTACGCCTTCGACACCAGTAACTACAACGAGGTGCTCGACCTCATCGGTCTCTACGTCCTGATCGTCGTGGCGGTCTGTGCCTGGTTCTTCAAGGACCCGCCACAGAACTGGTGGCCCTCGGAGATCGACCCGCTGAACTTCACGGGCAACGCGAAGAGTGCGGCGAGCCTGGCGAAGAACCCTCCGGCTTCGAAGCAGTACACGCCGAAGGAGGCCATCAGGACGGGCATGCTGCCGCTGATGTGGATCACCATCGTCCTGACGGCCGGGGTGTCCATCTTCGGGATCTCCTTCCAGGTGGACTACGCGAAGGAGGTCGGCTTCGGCCCTCTGGTCGCCGCGTCCTCCATGGGGGTCATGGCCGTCATCAACGGCATCGGCCGGGCGGTCGTCGGCTGGCTCTCGGACCTGTGGGGCCGCAAGCTGACACTGGTGTTCGTCATCGTCGTCCTGGGGCTCGCCCAGTTCGGGGTGATCTGGGCCGGCAACATGCACAACGAGTGGCTGTTCCTGTTCTTCGCCTTCCTCTCCGGCTTCGGAGGCGGGGCGTTCTACCCGATGTTCGCCGCCCTGACCCCGGACTACTTCGGGGAGAACTACAACGCCACCAACTACGGTCTCGTCTACAGCGGCAAGCTGATCAGCGGGCTGTTCGGCGGTGGTCTGGGCTCCATGGTGGTGGACTCCTGGGGCTACAACGGCGCTTACGCGCTGGCCGGGGCCATCTCCATGGTGGCGGCGTGCATCGCCATGATGCTGAGGCAGCCGGGACGGCCGCGGGTGCGGGACATCGTCCCCAATCCGCTGCCGGTCAGCCGGGAGGTCGTCTGACCCCACAGGTCACGCACCGTACGCCCCGGGGGAACGGCCCCGGGGCGTACGGTTTCGCCCGTGTCCTACTTGCGCAGCGCCGCCATTCCCTCGTAGCTGATCCGCGCCTGCCTCAGGGACTGCGCCGGGTCCGTCGAGCTCGGTGCGGTGTCCTGCTCGACCATCGGGTTGCGGTAGTTCGCCTGCCCGACACGGCGGAAGAAGGTCCGGTAGTCGATGACCCCGGTACCGAAGGGGACCATGTCGTAGCCCTGGCCGTTGGCCGTGTTGACGACGCCGTCCTTGGCGTGGAACAGCGGGTAGCGCTTGTTGTGGCGGCGGACCACGGCCGCGGGGTCGAAGATGTTCTCCCGCTGCGATCCGTCGAGCGCGGTGTAGGTGTGGAACTTGTACTGGGCGACGTGCGCCCAGTAGACGTCCATCTCCAGCCAGACGGTCCTCGGGTCGGTGACCTTGAGGAAGTACTCGAGCTTGCGGATGCCCGAACTGCGGGTGGGCCGCCCCTGCGCGTCCAGCGGACCGCCGTCGAGCAGGAAGCCGTAGGCCGCGTCGTGATTGTGGGTGTACAGCTTGATCCCCGCACGGTGGGCGATCTGTCCCAGTGCGTTCCACTTGTCGGCGGCCACGTCCCAGTCGGCGCGGTAGGCGCTGCCGGTGGGGTCGCCACCGGTGCCCATGTGGTCCATCCCGAGGATGTTGGCGATTTCGAGGTGGCGCTTGAACTGGTCCAGGTCGCTCTGGTTCAGCGGCCAGGAGCCCGGGATGAAGCCGTGGTTGCCCTGGGCGCGCAGACCGTAGTCGTCCAGCCACGAACGCAGCAGCTTCGCGCCTTCCACCGATTCGAGGTTGTTCCCTCCGGGTGCGTTGGCGTGCTGGCCGTACCCGGCGAACTCGACCTGCTTGTAGCCGTAGCGGGCCAGTTCCTTGAAGACCGCGCGGAAGCCCGAGGGCAGGGTGGTGCTGAGCGGGTCCCGGCCCGTGGCGTCGCGCACGGTGTACAGGATGATGCCGCGCTTGTCCGCCGGGACCAGATCGTGGCCGTGACCGTGACCGTGCCCGTGCCCGTGGTCGTGGTCGTGGCCGTGGCCCTGGTGGGGAGCGGGCTGGGCGAAGGCCGGCGACGCGCCGAAGACGGGCGCGGCGACCGCCGCCGCACCGGCGGCGGTGCAGGTGCTGAGGAAGCGGCGGCGGTTGATGCCCAGGCTGCGGCGCAGGGCGCCGTCCGTTCCGGATTCGTCGTTGTACACGGTCACGGTCTGTCTCCTTCTCGAAGATGGTTCGCCACGCTGTGCACGGACCGCTCTCATGCGAGGCCGGCCAGCGTGAGGAGCAGGGACTTCACTTCGGTGGCCCGGACGGGTCCGGTGAACGCGTGGGGGGTGGAGCAGAGGATGAGCGGACCTTCTTCGTCGCTCGGGGGGAGGCGGCCGTGGCTGCCTCGTATGGGTGACGGATCGAGCGGCACGACGGCCAGGCGGTAGCGCATGCCGAGCTTCTTGCGGGCGACGGCCGTGGCCGCCTTGACCCGGACGTACGGGTCCTCGGGGTCCATGAAGAGCTCGACGGGGTCGTAGCCGGGTTTGCGGTGGATCTCGACGAGCTGGGCGAAGTCGGGCGCGCGGTCGTCGTCGAGCCAGTAGTAGTACGTGAACCAGGCGTCCGGGTCGGCGATGGCGACCAGCTCGCCGGAGCGGGGGTGGTCCAGGCCGTGTGCCTTCTTGCCCTCGTCGTCGAGGAGGACGTCGATGCCCGGGAGGTCTGCCAGGGCCTCGCGGGTCCGGTCGAGGTCCTCGGGGCGGCGTACGTAGATGTGCGCGATCTGGTGGTCGGCGACGGCGAAGGCCCGCGATGTCATGGGGTCCAGGTACTCCATGCCGTCCTGCGTGTGCACCTCCAGGAGTCCGGCGCGGCGCAGTGCCCGGTTGATGTCGACGGGCCGGTCGACCCGGGTGATGCCGTACTCGGAGAGGGCGACGACGGTGCGGCCCTCGCGGCGGGCGTCCTCCAGGAGCGGTGCCACGGCCCGGTCGAGTTCGGCGGCGGCCTCGAAGGCGCGCGGGTCGTCGGGGCCGTAGCGCTGGAGGTCGTAGTCGAGGTGCGGGAGGTAGCACAGGGCGAGGTCGGGGTGGCGGGTGTCCATGATGTGGCGGGTGGCGTCGATGATCCACTGGGAGGAGACCAGGTCGGCGCCGGGGCCCCAGAAGTGGAAGAGGGGGAAGGTGCCGAGCTTCTCGGTGAGCTCGTCGTGAAGGGCCGGCGGGCGGGTGTAGCAGTCGGGTTCCTTGCGGCCGTCGGCGTAGTAGACGGGGCGGGGCGTGACGGTGTAGTCGGTGTCGGCACCCATGGCGTACCACCAGCAGATGTTGGCGACGGTGTAGCCCGGGTGGGCCCGGCGGGCGGCGTCCCAGAGCTTGTCTCCGGCGACGAGTCCGTTGTGCTGGCGCCACAGGAGGACGTCGCCGAGTTCGCGGAAGTACCAGCCGTTGGCGACGATGCCGTGCTCGGCGGGGGTGGTGCCGGTGAGGAAGGTGGACTGGGCGGCGCAGGTGACGGCGGGCAGGACGGTGCCGAGCGGGGCGTGGGTGCCGGACTGGCCCAGGGCCTTGAGGTGGGGCATGTGGTCGAGGAGGCGGGGGGTGAGCCCGACGACGTCGAGGACGAGGAGGGGTGTGGGCGGGCCGGCCGACCAGGCGGTGGTCATGGCAGCTCCTTGAGGCCGAGGTCGGTCAGGAGGTCTCGGGCGAGGGTGAGTTCGGCGGCGATGCCGTCGGCGAGCTGGGCGCGCGAGCGGGGGCGCAGCTCGGCGGGGAGTGCCTGCCAGGTGTACGTCTCGACCTCCAGGTGCCGCGTGAGCGGCCTGGCACCGCCGATGAGCCGGCTCAGCGTGGCGCGGAGCACGGGAAGCGTGGAGGTGAGCGGGGGTGCGGGCGGTGCGTGCAGCGGTACGTGGAAGTGGGCGCGCCACGGGGCGCTGTCGGGCAGGGCCTCGCCGGTGACGGCTTCGTCGAGGTCGTCGGTGCCGCGCAGCCCGGCGGCGGTGGCGGTCCGGGTCTGGTGGAGGAAGCGGGGTTCGGCGAAGGCGGCGAGGGCGGTGCGCACCTCGGGGAGGTGCGGGTCTTCGGCGTGCAGGGCGGCGGAGAGCTGCGCCTTGACGGCGGTGATGCCGGCCGCGGTGAGGGCGTCGAGGGCGGTGTCCGGGTCCTCGAAGGAGGTGGCGAGGTGGCAGGTGTCGATGCACAGGCCGATGCGTGCGTGGCCGATCGCGGTGAGGGGGGCGATGGCGTCGGCGGTGGTCTCGACCGTGCACCCGGGTTCGGGTTCGAGGCCGACGCGGATGGACTTCCCCGTGAGGTCGGCGAGTGCGTCGAGGCGTTCGCCGAGGGTGGTGAGCGCCGCGAGTGCGGTGCGGGCGGCTTCGGGGTCGCCGGTGTACGGGGTGCGCCAGGCCAGCGGCAGGGTGGAGATGGTGCCCTCGGTGACGTCGTCGGGCAGGAGGGTGGCGAGGAGCCGGGCGAGGTCGGTGGTGTGGGCGAGGCGTTCGGGGTCCGTCCAGTCGGGCCTGTAGACGCGGTACTTGACCTCGTCGGCGCCGAACCCCTCGTACGGGAAGCCGTTGAGGGTGACGACTTCGAGGCCGCGGTGGTCGAGTTCGGCGCGCAGGGAGCGCAGTTGCGCCGGGTCGTTGATCAGGGTGCGGGCGGCGTCCCGGGCGAGCCAGAGGCCGATGCCGAGGCGGTCGCGTCCGAGCCTCTTGCGTACGGGTTCGCAGTGGTCGCGCAGTTGGGCGCGGACGCCTTCGAGGGTTTCGGCGGGGTGGACATTGGTGCAGTACGCGAGGTGGACGACGGAGCCGTCGGGGTGACGGAAGCGCATCGCCTCACTCCCCCCCGCGCAGGATGGAGTTGCCCTCGTGGAGCGGTTCGGGGGCGGCGGTGTCGAGGTGGAGGCGGCCGCTCTGTCCGTAGAAGGCGACGGGGTTGCGCCAGAGGACCTGGTCGACGTCGTCCTCGGTGAAGCCGGCGGCGAGCATGGCGTCGCCGACGCGGCGGGTCTTCAGCGGATCGCTTCTGCCCCAGTCGGCCGCGGAGTTGACGAGGACCTTCTCGGTGCCGTGGGTCGCCAGGACGGCGACCATGCGGTCCTCGTCCATCTTGGTGTCGGGGTATATGGAGAACCCGGCCCAGCAACCGCTGTCCAGGGCGTCCTTCACGGTCGTCTCGTTGAGGTGGTCGAGCAGCACCCTTTCCGGGGCGAGGTGGGACTCGCGTACGACGTCGATGGTGCGGCGCAGACCGGCGAGCTTGTCGCGGTGCGGGGTGTGGACGAGGGCGGGCAGTCCGTGGTCGGCGGCGAGCTGGAGCTGGGCGGCCAGTGCGTGGTCCTCGGCCGGGGTCATCGAGTCGTAGCCGATCTCGCCGACGGCGACGACGGAGTCCTTGACGAGGTAGCGGGGCAGGGCGTCCAGGACGGGGGTGCAGCGGGGGTCGTTCGCCTCTTTGGGGTTGAGGGCGAGCGTGCAGTGGTGGGCGATGCCGTACTGGGCGGCGCGGAAGGGCTCCCAGCCGAGCAGGGCGTCGAAGTAGTCGAAGAAGCTGGCCGGCGAGGTGCGGGGCTGGCCGAGCCAGAAGGAGGGTTCGACCAGGGCGCGGACCCCGGCGTCATACATGGCCCGGTAGTCGTCCGTGGTGCGGGAGGTCATGTGGATGTGGGGGTCGAAGATGCGCATCAGGACTCCTCCGTGGGGGCGGCGGGGGCGGCGGGGCCGGGTGCCGTGAGGGCGAGGACGTGGTGCAGGCCGGCGGGGACGGGGCGGCCGGCCGCGATGCGTTCGGCCGCGAAGTCGCCCAGCATCCGGGCGAGTTCGGCGTCGCCGCGTGATCTTCGGGCCAGGCCGTCGACGGCCTCGACGGGGACGCCGGTGAACAGGCACTTGAGGACGGCGTGGCGCCAGCTGTGCGGATCCAGGTGTGCGGCGGCATACGGGCCGACGGCCGCTGCGATCAGGGTGGTGTCGTTGGTGCGCAGGGCGTCCTCGACGAGCGGCAGGGCGGCCGGGCCGAGATCCAGTGCGGGCAGGGTCAGCAGGACGGCTCGGCGTTCGGCGGCGGTGCCCTGTTCGTAGAGCCGGGTCACGGCGGGCAGGCCGGCGCGGGCTTCGGCGAGCAGCAGGGCGCGTACGGAGTCGGCGTGTTCGAGTCCGCACTGCCGGCCGGCGGCGGCGTACCGCAGTTCCCACGGTGGGACGGCGTAGCTGTCCGCGGGTGCGGCGTCCGCGTGGGCTGCGGCGTGGGCGGCCTCGGCGAGGGCTTCGTCGAGCCAGGCGCGCGCGGCTCCGCCGAGCAAGGTGTCGAGTTCCTTGCGGGACAGGAGCGGGGTCGTCGGGGTGTGGTGTGCCATGGCGTGCTCCCTTCGGCGGACTCAGCTGCTGGACGGGCGGTGCTTGTTCAGGAAGTCGAGGCTGTCGCGTGCGAGTTCGGGGCCCGCGTGGGAGTGGCGGGGCAGTTCGACGACGGTGAGCCCGGCGTAGCCGCTGTCGCCGAGGGCGTCGAGTGCGGCGAGGACGGGCGGGAAGTCGATCTCGCCGTCGCCGAAGGGGAGGTGCTCGTGGACGCCGCGCCGCATGTCCTCGATCTGTACGTGGCGCAGCCAGGGGGCGGCCTCGCGCACGCAGTCGACGGGCAGGGCGGGCTCCAGGCACTGGCAGTGGCCGATGTCGAGGGTGAGGCCGAGGGGTCCGGGGTCGCCGCTCAGCACCCGGAGGTGGTGGAAGTCGGCGAGGTTGGCGAGGAGGTGCCCGGGCTCCGGCTCGATCGCGAGGGGTACCCCGGCTCGCTCGGCGGCGTCGAGGACCGGGGCGAGTGCGCCGGTGAGCCGCTGCCAGGCGGTGTCGGGTGCCGTGTCCGGGGGCGTGACGCCGCTGAAGCAGTGCACGGCGTGGGCGCCGAGGCCGGCGGCCACGTCGACGGCCCGGACGAGCAGCGCGGTCCTGGCGGCGCGGGCGTCGGGGTCCGGGTCGAGGAGCGAGGGGCCGTGCTTGCGGCGCGGGTCCAGGACGTAGCGGGCCCCGGTCTCCACGGTGACGCCGAGCCCCAGCTCCTGGAGGCGGGCCGCGACGCGGCGGGTGCGGGCGGCGAGGTCCGGGGCCATCGGGTCGAGGTGCATGTGGTCGAGCGTCAGTCCGACGCCGTCGTAGCCGAGGTCGGCGAGCAGGGCGAGGGCGTCGTCCAGCCGGAGGTCGGTGAGTCCGTTGGTTCCGTAGCCGAGGCGGAGGGTCATGTGGGGCTCACCTTCCGGGAGAGGGCGCGTGCGAGCGGGACGAGGCCCATGACGGCGAGCGCGGAACCGGCTGCTCCCGCGCGTGCGGCGAGGGCGGCCTGGAGCGGGATCATCGCCCGGATGCCGCTGCCGACGGCACGCTGGGTGAGGGGCGGTGACGGGTTGAGCGCGGCGTGCGTGAGGGGGCGTGCGGTGGTACGGAGGTAGGCGCCGGTGAGCGCGGTGAGGAGGAGGCGGCCTGCGGGGGCGTTCGCGTCCTGTGCGCGCCGCTCACGTACGACGGCTCCGCCGACGGCGACGACGGACGCGAGCGCGGCGAGGGGCGCGGTGGCGGAGCCGCCCTGGGCCTCGTGGCGCGAGACGGTGGTGACCGCGTAGGTGTGCGCGCCGAGCAGGGCGGCGGCGGACAGGGCGGCGCGGGCGCCTGCGGGTGCTGGAGCGGGTCCCGCCCCCGTGGCCGTCGCTCCCAGCAGCACGTCCAGGCCCCGCGCAGCCGCCATCGCCGCCGGGCCGGCCGGGGTGTGCTTCAGGCGCAGGTCGTACGCCCAGACGGTGGCCGCGAGGCCCGTGGCCACGGTGAGGGCCGGGCGGCCCGCGCGGGCTGCGAGCGCCAGACCGGCCCCGGTCAGGGCGCCGGCCGCCGTGAGGGCGGCGCGGGGTGTGATCCGGCCCGACGGGATCGGCCGGTGCGGGCGGTCGACGGCGTCCTCGTCGCGATCGGCCCAGTCGTTGAGCGCCATGCCCGCCTCGTACAGGCAGAGCGAGGCACCCATCGCCAGGGCGGTGAAGCGGTCGGGGCGCCGGCCGACGGCCGCGGCGCCCGCGAGGGCGTCGCCGGGGACGGTGAACAGTGCGGAGATCCGCAGCAGTTCCGCCCAGGCGCGTACCGTCACTTGTCGCCCCGCAGCTGTTCGGCGAAGGCGAGCAGCGCGAGGTACTGCTCGGAGAGTGCGGCCGGTCCGCCGTCCGGGTCCTTGAAGTAGAAGCCGAGTTCGGGACGCGGTCCGGTCAGGCCCACCTCGTGGGCGCGGGCCAGCAGCCGGGCCAGATCGAGGACCAGGGGCGCGGCCAGGGCGGAGTCGCAGCCCTGCCAGGTGGTCTGGAGCACCATGCGGGCTCCGAGGAACCCGTCGAACGCGATGTGGTCCCAGGCCGTCTTCCAGTCGCCGAGTGCCGGGACGTCGTCGATGTGGACCTCGCCCTCGGGGGCGGCGCCGAGCGTGTCGGCGAGGACGCGTTCCTTGCCGGCGTTCTTCGCCGCGGCGGCGGCCGGGTCGGCGAGCGCGGCCCCGTCCCCGCCGCCCAGCAGATTCGTGCCGGACCAGGCCCGTACGGGCAGGGCGCGCTGGACGAACATCGGGGCTAGCACGGAGCGCAGCAGCGTCTGGCCCGTCTTGCCGTCGCGGCCCGCGTACGGCAGTCCCGAGGCCGCGGCGGCGTCCTGGAGGGCGGGCGCGCGCAGCCCGGTGGAGGGGGTGAAGTTCACGTACGGGCAGCCGGCCCGGAGCGCGGCGGCGGCGTAGAGGGAGCTGGCGGGCAGCCGTGCGGCGTCGGGGGCGGGCGCCGGTTCGGTGGAGGAGACGTTGACGACGACGGTCCTGGCCAGGCGGTTGCGGCTGCCGAAGTCCAGGAGGTCGGCGGTGAACGCGGCGATGAGCTCCTCGTCCGTACGGGTGTCGCCGGGGAGGGGCCCGCCGATGCGTATCTCCGCGTCGGCGGTGGCGAGTTCGGACCGTACGGCCGAGGGCAGTCCGTGCGGCAGCACTCCCCCGGCGGCGAGTGCCTCGGCCCGTTTGGGGAGGGGGCAGTCCAGCGTGTCGTGGCCGCCGAAGACGAGAGAGGTCACGGGTGGCAGGCCACTCCCGGTGAACGGGGCTGTCTCGGTGACCATGCCGGCCGCCGGGTGGAGTCCCGCCGCGACCGCTGCGCACCCCGCCGTGGCGGTGGTGGCGACGGAGCCGCGTGCTCCGATGAACCAGACTCCGGTACGAACGGCGGTTGCTGACACGGGCTGCCTCCCTGGCTGGGGGTCCTGGCTGGGCTGATCCGATGGCGCTGTGCGTGAGAGCTGTGCGGGAGAGGGGAAGGGGTGGAGGCCGGCGGTGGGGGGGGGGGGGGGGCCCCCCCCCCCCCCCCCCCGGGGGCGCCCCCCCCCCCCGCCCCCAAAACCCCCCGGGTGTTTGGGGAGGAGAACCTGGGGGCCCCCCCCCCGGGGTGTGGGGCCCGG